>CAMZMA010000203.1 GCA_947311815.1 uncultured Flavobacteriaceae bacterium | reverse complement strand
ATAATTTTTTTTAACTGTAAAGAGAGAGTCTTGTAAAGATTCTTTGTTTTTTTTATTAGATATTTTGTCTTCTAAGGATAATATTTTGTTTTTAAATTTAGATTCTTTTATAGCAATGTTTTTTGGTAAAAAACATTGCTATAAAAGAATCTAAATTTAAAAACAAAATATTATCCTTAGAAGACAAAATATCTAATAAAAAAAACAAAGAATCTTTACAAGACTCTCTCTTTACAGTTAAAAAAAATTATGAAAAATATATAGATTCTTTAAAAATAGTTTATCCCCAATTTTTTAACTCTACAATAGAAAATTTTCAAGTATCATTAACAGAGGTTCAAAATAAAATAGATAAAAACACAATTATTGTTTCTTATTTATGGGGAGGAATGAGCAATGAAGAAGACGAAGACGAAATTTACGGACTAATAATCTCAAAAAAAGAAATTTATCCGTTTAAAATAACTAACATCATTTTTTTAAAACAATTAATTAAAAAGTACCAACAGCTAATTTCTAAACCTTTTGAAACAAAAAGTGAGCAGCAGGAATTTTATCAAATTTCTTTTCAGTTATTTCAAAAATTATTTCCGAAAAAAGTTGCTAAAAACAAAAAACTAATTATTATGCCAGATGGAGCAATTCAAAACATTGCCTTTGACGCTCTTATAACAAAAGATAGTACCTCTAATTATTTAATACAAACAAACCCTATTAGTTATACTTATTCAATGTCTTTTTTAGATTACAACAATCAATTAAAAAGGATTACTACATCAAATTTTATTGGATTTGCACCTGTTAATTTTGACTCTTTACATTTAAACACATTACTTAAAACAAAAAAAGAAGTCTCTTTAATAAAAAAAATACTAAAAGGAAAAACGTACATTAACAACGCAGCAAAAAAATCAGTTTTTTTAAACACTAGTAATCAAACTAAAATTATTCATTTAGCAACTCATGCTGATGCGACTAACAATCCGTGGGTAGCTTTTTCTGATTCAAAATTAAAATTACACGAACTATACACTTATAAAAACAACGCAGAACTTGTTGTTTTAAGTGGCTGTAATACTTCTTTAGGTGAAATTGCTGCTGGAGAAGGAATACTAAGTTTAGCAAGAGGTTTTTTCTATTCTGGTGCAAAAGCAGTAATTTCCTCACAATGGAATGTTAATGATAAAGCTACATCTGAAATAATGATTTCTTTCTACAAAAACATAAAAATAGGTGTTCGTAAAGATATCGCATTACAAAAAGCAAAACTACAATATCTTAAAAATCATTCATTATCTGAAACCTCTCCATACTATTGGGCATCTTTTACTCTTATTGGAAATTCAAATAAAATAAATTTATCAAATTCATATAATTTTCTTTATTTCACTATCATACTCACAATTTTTGGGGTGTTAATTTATAAGATAAAAAAATAATTTTCTTTTTGGGGTAACATTTTAAAACCAAAAGAACAATAAGGAGAATTCAATATTTTTTTACTATGAATAACTCCCTAACTTATTTAGTAGCACAACTCTTATTAAAAAACAAAATTCCTTTTGATAAAGAAGAGTTGTCTTTTCAAATTCAAAGTCATCCTTCTTACCCTAGCTTACATGCCATAACAGGTGTTTTAGACCATTTTAACATAGAAAACATTGCAGCAGATGTCCCTATAAATGTAGAAACTCTTTTGGAATTGCCAAATTGTTTTATCGCTCAAATAAATAGTAATAAAGGAAAAGAGCTAGTAGTATTACAAAGAAAAAAATTAGATTATTTTCTTTTTTCATCTTCAAAGAAAAAAGAAAAAATAACAGAAAAAGAATTCTTATCTAAATTTACAGGCATTATAGTTGGTGTAGAAAAGCCTGAAATTCAAGAAAAAACAGCTTCAAAAAAAGTATCTTTTTCAAAAATAGCTTTAGGTTTTTCTATCAGTTTGCTTATTGGTTTAATCGCTTTAAATACATATTCTTTTCAATCGATTAGTTATTTAATCTTAGCGATTATAGGTGTTTTTATCAGTATTTCTATTGTACAAGAAGAATTAGGGGTAAGCACTCCTTTAGGAAATGCCTTTTGTGGCGATGCTACCGAAAAAAAAGATTGTGATGCTGTTTTATCTTCTAAAGGCGCTAAAATTATAGGCAACTACAAACTAAGCGATCTTAGTTTGTTGTATTTCTCAGGGCTTCTTATCGCAACTGTTTTCGCTATGGTTTTTAAACCTTCTCTTTTTAATGGCTTGTTTTTCATTAGCTTATTCGCAATTCCTATTACTTTTTACTCTATTTATTACCAATATAAAATCGTAAAAAAATGGTGTTTATTATGTTTAAGTATTGTAGGTGTTTTGTGGTTACAAGCAGGCGTTGTTTTTATTGATAAATACGTTTTTACATCAATACCATTAGAAAACAGTTTACTTATTGCTCTTTCTTTTCTAAGTATTTTTAGTATTTGGAGCTTCTTAAAACCTTTAATCAGCAACAATAATACGCTCAAAAAAGAAAAAATTGAATTTGTAAAATTCAAACGAAACTTCACCTTATTTGAAAGTTTGTTAAACAAATCGGCAACTGTACACACACAATTACCGCAAACTCATGAAATTGTTTTTGGCAACCCAGCAGCTAATTTAGAAATCATAATCATTACCAATCCGTTTTGCGGCCATTGTAAACCTGTACACACTTTGGTTGATGACATTTTACACAAATACAACAATGAAGTAAAAATAATCATTCGGTTTTCTGTAAATACCAAAGACCTTGAGAGTAACGGAGTAAACATAACAACTCGTTTGTTAGAAATATATCATACAAAAGGAACTAAAGAATGCCTACAAGCCATGAGCAGTATATATGGGGGACAACAACCTGCAACATGGCTACAAGAGTGGGGAAATTGCAAAGAAAAAACAAAATTTATTACCGTATTAGAAAACCAAAGTACTTGGTGTAAAGACAACAGCATTAATTTTACGCCAGAAATTTTAATAAACGGAAAATCATATCCTAAAGAATACAACAGACCCGATTTGTTGTTTTTTATAGAAGAATTAGCAGAACAGTGTACAACACCTGTGAATGCACAAATAACAACATAAAAAAACATCCTAAAACTCTCTTTAAATAAAAGAAAAGTTAAAGGATGTGAACAATATTCTCTCGCGAAGAATAGACACAAACTGTGAGTGTCTATTCTTCGCGAGAGAATATTGTTCACATCCTTTAACTTTTCTTTTATTTAAAGAGGGTTTTAGGATGTTTTTTTATGTTGTTATTTGCGCATTCATAGGTGTTGCACGCTGTTCTGCTAATTCTTCTATAAAAAACAACAAATCGGGTCTGTTGTATTCTTTAGGATATGATTTTCCGTTT
>CAMZMA010000202.1 GCA_947311815.1 uncultured Flavobacteriaceae bacterium | reverse complement strand
GTTTATTAAAATACCTTATCAAGCAACTTTAAAAAGCACTACCTCTTCAGGGCCAGAATATACATTAGATTCTATTATTGGTTACAGTGGCACAAATTTTAATTTGAATATTTATCAAACAGATACGTATTTAAACACGTTAAATCCTGCTGATCCTACACAAATAAATACTTATGAATCTAACAAAACATATAACGCAATATTTGCTTCATTTAATGAAGGGAATATTGCGTTATATGTTTTGTTAGATTCATAAGTATTTATTTGTGTAGGGTCAGCAGGATTTAATGTGTTTAAATATGTATCTGTTTGATAAATATTTAAATTAAAATTTGTGCCACTGTAACCAATAATAGAATCTAATGTATATTCTGGCCCTGAAGAGGTAGTGCTTTTTAAAGTTGCTTGATAAGGTATTTTAATAAACACCGTGTCAATGGTAGTTACAACTGTTGTGTCTGCTCCATATTCTTTATCAACAAAACTTAAATCAGTTGGTAAAGCTAATTGAGAAACAATAGAGGCTTCAATTTTTTCGTAATTAGGGTTGTTGTAAACACCTAATAAATATTGTCCTAACGTACCACCAAAAGCCAACCCATCTGCTCGAACACTTGTAATGGGTTTGTTGGTAATAACCACTTCTAAAATAGTATCTTTTGTGCCAAACACATTGTTTTTAACAATGGTAGTACCAATATCTGTAAAGTCTTTTTCACACGAAATAATTCCAGAAAAAACAACAACAATAGCACTTAAAAGCGCCGCTTTTTTAATATAATTTTTCACTTTAAATAGTAATTTAATTGTTCTCCGAAATTAATTCGGCATAAAAGTTTAAATAAGGTTCTTTTAAATCGTCTTCTTGAAATTCTAAAACAGGTATTCCTTGATTTTCTATAAAAGAAGAAATATCATCAGAATAGGTTTCACTTCCGCAAATAATAGCGTCAGAGTTTTCAATGGCACTTTTTAAAATGTTGGTATGGTTTGGTGTAGTAATTGTTTTAAATTTAGCATCATCTATTTTATCAAACTTTATTTTGTTTGTTAAATCTTTATTTAATGAGCCTTTAAAACTATCATTATATACAGAAGTAATTATTTTACTCTCTGAAAACAACGCTTCTTCTTTGTAATATTCTTTTAAATATAAAGGCAATAAAGATGCCATCCAACCATGAATATGAATAATATCTGGTGCCCAATTTAGTTTTTTAACCGTTTCTATCACTCCTTTTGCAAAGAAAATCATACGCTCATCATTGTCTGTAAACAACTTATCATCTTCATCTGTAAAAACAGCTTTACGTTTAAAATACTCTTCATTATCTATAAAATACACCTGCATTCTTTCTTTCGGAATAGAAGCAACTTTAATTATTAATGGCATATCCATATCATTAATAATTAAATTCATTCCAGAAAGACGAATTACCTCATGTAGTTGATGTCTTCGCTCGTTAATTACCCCAAAACGAGGCATAAAAATACGTGTTTGAACGCCGCTTGAATGCGCGTCTTTTGCAATTCTAAATGCTGTAGATGCAGTTTCTGTTTCGGGCACATATGGTGTAACCTCAGAAGAAACGTACAATATTCTCTTATCTTTCATTAAATCACCCTTTTATTGAGAAGTGCAAAAATACGAATTAATATGCAAAATTCATGTTAAAATACTAAGTTTGCTTTTTTAACACATCAATCTCTTATGAAGATTTTCAAAACAAAGAACCAATTACATCAACATTTAAATACATTTAAAACAAAAAACAACACGATTGGTTTTGTGCAAACAATGGGTGCTTTACATCAAGGGCATTTGTCGTTGATAAAAAAATCTAAGAAAAAAACCGACATTACTGTAGTTAGTATTTTTGTAAACCCAACACAATTTGATAATAAAGAGGATTTAGAAAAATACCCAAATACCTTAAAAAATGATATTTTGTTGCTAAAAAGTGTCGTTTGTGATGTGTTGTTTACACCTTCGGTGGATGAAATTTACAACGGAAAAACCGTGTCAACACATTTTGATTTTGACGGATTAGAGCATCAAATGGAAGGAAAATTTAGAGATGGTCATTTTGATGGAGTTGGCACCATTGTAAAAACATTGTTCGAAATTGTGCAACCAACAATCGCTTTTTTTGGGAAAAAAGATTTTCAGCAGCTGCAAATCATCAAAAAAATGGTAAAAAAGGAAAATATTCCTGTAAAAATAAAAGGCTGTGAAATTTTTAGAGAAAAAGACGGGTTAGCAATGAGTTCTAGAAACACTCGTTTAACCAAAGAATACAGAAAGGCTGCTCCGTTTATCTATAAAACATTAAAAAAAGCGAAGAAAAAGTTTGGCACAATTACTGCAAAAGAATTGACCGAATGGGTAGAGAAAAAGTTTAAAAAGCATCCGCTGTTAAAACTCGAATATTTTACCATAGCAGACGAAAAAACCTTAGAAACCGCATCAGAAATTCATCCGAAGAAAAAATATAGAGGATTTATAGCCGTTTTTGCAGGCGATATTCGTTTGATAGATAACATTCAATTTTAAGTAACCAAAAAAACGTATTTTTGCCAAATGTTAGTACAAGTAGTAAAATCTAAAATCCACCGCGTTAAAGTAACGGGTGCCGATTTAAATTATATAGGAAGCATTACCATTGATGAAGACTTAATGGATGCCGCAGGAATTATTGAAGGCGAACGTGTTCAAATTGTAAACAACAACAATGGCGAGCGTTTAGAAACCTATGCAATTCCTGGACCAAGAGGAAGCGGAGAAATTACCTTAAATGGTGCCGCTTCTAGAAGAGTTGCCGTAGGCGATGTGCTTATTTTAATTGTGTATGCATTTATGGAATTAGAAGAAGCGAAAAAATTTAAACCTCAACTAGTGTTTCCTAACGAAGCAGATAACACGCTTTCTTAAATGGGAAACAGCTCTTTAAAAAAAGTTACAAAAACTACGTTGCCATTACTTCTTGGCGGATTATTAGTGTGGTATTCGCTGTCAAAAATATCGATCGACACACTTATTGGTTATTTTAAAAATGCACATTATGGGTGGATTTTCTTCGGATTATCATTCGGTATTTTAAGTCACCTTTCAAGAGCCTATCGATGGAAATTTATGTTAGAACCTTTAGGCTATCAACCCAAATTCCCTAACAGTGTTATGGCAGTTTTAATTGCTTATTTGGTAAATTATGCCGTACCAAGAGCAGGCGAAGTATCTCGTGCAGCGGTGATGACAAATTACGAAAATATTCCGTTTGATAAAGGATTCGGCACTATTGTTGCCGAAAGAATTGCCGATTTAATTATGCTACTACTCATTGTAGTCATCACACTTTTTGTGCAATTCGATTTTATTTACGATTTACTTACCAAAAATTTTGACCCTACAAAAATCATCATCCTTTTAGTACTCGCAATTATTGGATTCTTCATTTTTTCGTTCTATGTAAAAAAAGCAACTTCGGGTATTTTACTAAAAATAAAAACCTTTGTTACGGGTTTAATAGAAGGAGTTACTAGTATTTTTAGGATGAAAAACAAGTGGGCATTTATTTTTCATACCATATTTATTTGGGTGATGTACGTGCTTATGTTTTGGGCAACCTTACCTGCAATTGACGGATTAAACGTTCCGTTAGGAGGTATTTTAATCGGATTTATTGCTGGCGGATTTAGTATTGCCGCTACCAACGGCGGTATCGGTTTGTATCCTGTTGCTGTAGCGGGTGCATTTGCTTTATTTGGTGTTTCAGAAGAATTAGGTAGCGCCTTCGGATGGATTATGTGGACCGCACAAACCGCTATGATTATTGTTTTTGGCGGATTAGCGTTTATCTTACTGCCAATGTATAATAAAGGAAAGTAATTAAAAAACAAACTATTTAGACCTCACAGGTTTTATTTATCCGCCGAAGGAGGAAAACCTGTGAGGTCTTT
>CAMZMA010000201.1 GCA_947311815.1 uncultured Flavobacteriaceae bacterium | reverse complement strand
TCACAGGTTTTTGAACCTGTGAGGTCTCTAAAATAAAAAAAATCTAAATAATTGTTAATTTTTGTCATGTACTAAAATTTACGATATAAATATTTGATTACAAGTGTTTTAAAGTTAAGAAACAAGCGAACCGATTAATAAGCTATATCAATCACCTACAACACAAACTATAAGTAAACTTGATACTAACATCAAAAAATCCCATTAAATTATTTTATTTTTTGATGATTTGCTCACTATCTTTGTATCAGTAAAAAAAAATAATAACAATAAAATTTATAAAAAATGGCAACAGCAGTTGGTAAACAATTTCCAGATTTAGCAGTAGATGCAATGAATGAAATGGGCGATACTTTTAAAGTAAACGTTTTAGAAGAAGCAAAAAATAAGAAGAAAAAAGTAGTGTTATTTTGGTATCCAAAAGATTTTACTTTTGTATGTCCTACAGAATTACATGCTTTTCAAGCAGCAATTGGCGAGTTCGAGAAAAGAAATACGATTGTAATCGGAGCATCTTGTGATACTCCTGAAGTACACTTTGCGTGGTTAAGTACCTCAAAAGATAACGGAGGAATTGAAGGTGTTACCTATCCAATTTTAGCAGATAGCAACCGTAATTTATCATCAATTTTAGGTATTTTAGATATTACCGAAGAAACGTATGATGAAGCTACAGGAACAGTACAAGTGGTTGGAGATAATGTAACGTACAGAGCTACGTATTTAATTGATGAAGACGGAAAAGTTTTTCACGAAGGAATTAACGACATGCCAGTTGGACGTAATGTAAACGAATATTTGCGTTTAATTGATGCGTATGCACACGTACAATCTCACGGAGAAGTTTGTCCTGCAAACTGGGAAGAAGGTAAAGATGCCATGAAACCTAATGCAAAAGGAACCGCTGAATATTTAGCTTCTCATTAATAAAAAAAGTCATTGCGAGGAACGAAGCAATCTCATTCTAAAAAAAAAGATTGCTTCGTAATTCGTAATTCACAAATTCGTAATTGATTATGATACAAGAATTAAATCAAGATAATTTAGCAGAAATAGTTGCTAACAACAAAAAAGTAGTGGTACAATATGCCGCAACTTGGTGTGGAAACTGTAGAATTATGAAACCAAAATTTAAAAAATTATCTTCAGAAAATGAGGATATGGTTTTTGTATATGCAGATGCAGAAAAATTTCCTGAAAGCAGAAAATTGGCCGATGTAAGTAACTTACCTACGTTTGCTACTTTTATTGATGGTAAATTTGTAAATCAAACGCAAACCAATAAATTTGATATTTTAAAAGATTTGGTAAACGAAGTAAAATAATATTCTTATCGTCTTTGCGAAGAGTTTACGACGAAGCAATCTCATTTTATTGATAAAGATTGGAAAAAAAACATAAAAATATGAAACTACCAATTATAAAACATCTTACTAATTTTATCGAAGAAAACGATCAAGATTATGTATTAGAAACTATTGAAACTCTAGAAGCATTAACAGAGGTATCTTCTTTAAAAGATGAAGAATTAGATGTGATAGGAGAAATTATTTCTAATTTATACGGAGCAATTGAAGTAGATAAAATGATAAAAGACGGAGCAACTAAAAAAGATGCTTTAAACGGATTTATGAAACGGGTTTTAGGTTCTATCGATACTTAAAAGACGCTTCCATCCGAAAAAAAAATCAGACAGTGTCTAATTTACACACCCTATATGATTTATGATCTATTGCGAAAAATACGCAATTTCAAAAAAGAAAAAACTAAAAAAGGAAGCAAATTTTTGCTTCCTTTTTTAATAATGATGCTAAAAAGAGATTAACACCCTTCTTCTCCTCCATCTTTAGCATGAATATTATTACCTTCTAATTTCATTCCTTCAGCTTTCCATTGGTTAAAACCATCGTCTAAATTATACACTTTAAAGCCCATTTTTTCTAGCACTTTCATCGCTCTACCACTTCTTCCACCAGATCTACAATAAATTAAAACAGGTACTTCTCGATCTAATTTAGCAAACTCTGTTTTAAAATTATCATTTTTATAATCAATCATTTTAGCTCCTGGTATGTGTGCATCGGTATATTCTTTTGGCGTTCTTACATCAATTAAAGTACCTACTTGACCAACAATGGCATTGTTAAAATTAGCAACATCTAAATGACGAATATCTCCTTTAACTGCTAAGGTTTTTAAAGGTTTATTAGCCGCTTTCCAAGATTTTATTCCTTTATCTAAATTATATACTTCTTTAAAACCTAAAGCACTCATAGCATACATAGCTCTTGTTGCTCTGTTACCAGAACGACAATAAATTGCTACAGGTTTTTCATCAGTAATTGTTGCTAAAGCATTGTCGGCAAAATGTCTATTTTTCAAATCAACATTAATCGCACCTTCAATATGTCCGCTTGCATATTCTTTGGCAGTTCTCACGTCTACTAAAGTTACTTTGCCTTCTTTTACTAATTTTTCAAATTCCTCTACTCCAACTTGATGAGATTTACCAACAACTGCAGCTCCTTTGAATTCTTTTTTAGCTAAAAGATTTTGTAACTTTTCGTTATCAGTATTATTTTCGTTTTCTACTTCAAATTTTGCGGCTTTCCATCCTTTATATCCTTTTGCTAAATCTTGTACTTCTTTAAAGCCTAAAGATTGCATAATTAAAGCAGCTTTACCACTTCTATTACCCGATCTACAATAAATCAATACAGGTTTGTTTTTATCTATAGCCGTAATAAAATCAGGAAACGTTCTTTTCTTAAAATTAATATTTACAGCTCCTTTAAGATGTCCTTCTGCATATTCTTCAGGAGTTCTTACATCTACTAAAATTCCTTTATTATCAGTAATTGATGTTTTAAACTCATCAGTAGTCATTTTTTTGATAACTCCTAAATTAGAAGGTTTTACAGCTTTTTCTATATGAACAATTACAGGTCTTTTAGCAATTTCTCTCTTTCTAATTTCATCGGCATTTTTACAAGAAGCAAAAGTAATTGCCAATGCAAAGAACAAACCTATGTTTATTATTTTTTTCATCATAATTAAGTTTTTTAAATTGTTTTATTTAACGCT
>CAMZMA010000200.1 GCA_947311815.1 uncultured Flavobacteriaceae bacterium | reverse complement strand
GTAAAATTATTCGGAAATATTTCAAAACAATCTTATATTGGTATTGGTTTAACCTTTGGGTTGGGGTATTATAAAAATTACAATGAATAACTTCGACTTCGCTCAGTTGACAAACTTCGACCCTGTCTGCCGACAGGAAAGATACGATCAGTTACCTAATAATTAAACAAAGAAACAAATAAATGAACATACTATTACAAAAATTTGATACCGCCCCTTTTTCTAAAATTTCTTCGGATGATTTTAAGCCCGCTATAAAAAAAGCGATAGCAATTGCCAAAAAAGAAATCAACCAAATTGTAACAAATACTGATGTATCTACTTTTGAAAATACCGTAGTTGCTTTAGATAATACTGGCGAACAGTTAGATAGAATTACCAGTATTTTCTTTAATTTAAACTCAGCAGAAACTACGGATGCTATTCAGCAAATTGCTCAAGAAATATCACCTTGGTTAAGCGAATTTAGAAATGACATCACCCTAAATAAAGCCTTATTTGAAAGAGTGAAAGCTGTTTTTGAAGCAAAAGAGAGTTTAAATTTAACAACAGAACAATCTATGTTGTTAGACAAACAATACAAAGGTTTTGCAAGAAACGGGGCAAATTTATCAGAAAATGATAAAAAAACGCTTCGGAAAATTGATGCACAATTATCGAAATTATCACTCCAATTTGGCGAAAATGTGTTGGCAGATTCGAATAATTTCGAATTGCATTTAACAGATGAAAAAGATTTAGAAGGTTTGCCAGAAAGTGTAAAAGAAGCCGCCAAAACGGTAGCAACACAAAAAGACAAAGAAGGTTGGATTTTTACCTTAGATTACCCAAGTTACATTCCGTTTATGACCTATGCAAATAATAGAGAATTGCGAAAAAAACTAGCAATTGCAATGGGTAAAAAAGGATTTCAGCAAAACGAAAACAATAACGAACAAGTTGTTTTAGAGATTGTAAAATTGCGTCATCAAAGAGCTGATTTATTAGGCTATAAAACCCATGCACATTTTGTGTTAGAAGAACGAATGGCAGAAACCCCCGAAAAAGTGTTGTCGTTTTCTAACGAATTACTAGCAAAAGCAAAACCTGCTGCCCAAAAAGAATTTCAGCAATTAAGCGATTTTGCTAAAAAGTTAGATGGTATTGAGCAATTACAAAAATGGGACGGAGCGTATTATTCAGAAAAATTAAAAAAGAAATTATTTGATTTAGATCAAGAATTATTAAAGCCTTATTTTCAATTAGAAAATGTAATTGATGGTGTTTTTACCGTTGCCAATAAACTTTACGATATAGTTTTTACCGAAGTTTTTGATATTGATACGTATCACAAAGACGTAAAAACTTACAAAGTAACCGATATTAACGGAAATTTTGTAGCTGTTTTATATGCAGATTTTCATCCAAGGAAAGGAAAACGTAATGGCGCGTGGATGACCTCTTATCGGTCGCAACAAATAAAGGACGGAAAAAACATTCGCCCGCACGTATCAATTGTCTGTAATTTCACAAAACCTGTACTGAATGAAACCGAAGTACCTACCGAAACGAAACCGTCTTTATTAACCTTTAACGAAGTAACTACGCTGTTTCACGAGTTTGGGCACGCATTGCACGGTATGTTGGCAAATACTACCTATAAGAGTTTGTCAGGAACTTCGGTTTCTTGGGATTTTGTAGAGTTGCCAAGTCAGGTGTTAGAAAATTGGTGTTACGAAAAAGAAGCCTTAGAGCTGTTTGCAAAACATTACCAAACGGGTGAAATAATTCCGATGAAATATGTGCAAAAAATCAAAGAGTCTGCTAGTTTTTTAGAAGGTATGCAAACGTTACGTCAATTAAGTTTCGGTTTGTTAGACATGTCTTGGCATGGTAAAAATCCATCAGAAATAAAAAACGTAAAAGACTTTGAAACGTTTGCTTTTAAAGATACACAATTATATCCTGATGTGGTAGAAAATTGTATGAGTACTGCTTTTTCACATATTTTTCAAGGCGGATATTCGGCAGGGTATTATTCTTACAAATGGGCAGAAGTTTTAGATGCTGATGCTTTTGATTATTTTTTAGAAAAAGGAATTTTTAACAAAGAAGTAGCCACAAAATTTAAAAAAAATGTATTGTCAAAAGGCGGGACAGACAAACCAATGAATTTATATAAACAGTTTAGAGGAAAAAAGCCTACGCCAGATGCTTTGTTAAAACGAGCAGGATTGATTTAATGTTTTAGAGGTCAGTAGATAACTTTATAGGTTTGTTTAAAATTAAAACTTAATTACTATCAAAAGTCTTTATAAAAATATGGTTTTTAAAATTTTAAAGCGATTTTTAATTATTTTTACTTTATTATTTGCCTCACTTAGTTCTGCTCAAATAAAAATAAGTGGAAAAATTGTAAATACAAAAGGAGAAGCTTTAGAAAACGCAGCAATATATGTAAACAACACTACTTTTGGCACATTTGCAAACAGCGAAGGGGTTTATGAATTGACATTGCCAAAAGGAAAACATGTGTTAATTGTTTCTTTTTTAGGGTATGAAACGCAACAATATCAAATAGATACTTCAAAAAAAACAGTAACTCTTTATGTTGTTTTAAAATCGAAGGAAAATGTTTTAGATGAAATTGTGATTAAAAAAGTAGTGTATGATCAAAATTGGTATCATAATTTAGCACGATTTAAGCAAGCTTTTATAGGAACTACAAAATTTTCTAAAAATTGCATCCTCTTAAATCCCAAAACCCTTTCATTTAATTTTGATGCCAAAACAAATACACTTACGGTTTTTGCAAGAAAACCACTTCGTTTTAAAAACAAAGATTTAGGCTATTTAATTACCTATGATTTAGTGGATTTTACTCTTCAAAAAAACAAGCTAACGTATGTTGGATATAGCAAATATGAAAATTTAAAAAAACGAATTAAAAAACGATGGATAAAAAATAGGTTAAGAGCTTTTAAAGGCTCTAAAATGCATTTTATGCGAAGTTTAAAAGCTAAAAAATTGAAAGAAGAAGGGTATCTTGTGCATCAATTTAAAAGAGTTTTAAATAAAAAAAGACCTACAGATGAGCAAATTAAAGCGGCAAGACGATTTATTATTTTATCTGGCGGAAAGTTTCATTTATCTACAATTAGTAGCCCTAAAACAGCATTAGATTCTGCAAATGTGGTGTTACAAAAATCAAAACTCCCTAAATATAGAGATTATTTGTACAAGAAAAATGTTTCTTATGCAGCTATGATAACCCAAAAAGATAAAAAGACCTTTCTTAATTTCGATAATTATTTATCGATTATTTACACCAAAGAAGCCGAAGAATTAAATTATGTCAAACAAAATTTTCGAGAAAAAAGAACCCCTTTAAACGTACAAACTTCTGCGATTACCTTATTAGAAAAACCTGCTGTTTTAGATATTTCTGGAGTTGTAATTCCTCCTTTGGCTATTTTTTCTGAAGGGTATTGGGCCTATGAAAGTTTTGCCGATTTATTGCCATTAAATTATTATCCGTCAAAAGGAGATTGAGTTTTTTTTAACTATTCCGCTTCATACTCATCATATAAAAAATGAGAATACGGAAAACGTTTTACGTGTATTTTACGTACTTCTTTGTAAACCTTATCTTTAAACTCCTCTAAATTTTCTTTGTTAAGGGCAGAAATAAAGATGTTTTCTTTTTCTACATCGTTCATCCACGTATTTTTCCAGTCATCTAAGGTGTAATGTGCTTTGGTTTTTTCGGTAATCAAATCATCTTCATCAATGGTTTGGTACGAGTATGCATCAATTTTGTTAAACACCATCATTGTGGGTTTGTCGGCACTTTTAATATCTGCTAAAATGGTATTTACAGAGGCGATATGATCTTCAAAATTTGGATGCGAAATATCTACCACATGCAATAATAAATCGGCTTCTCGTACTTCATCTAAGGTAGATTTAAACGATTCTACCAATTGTGTAGGTAATTTTCTGATAAATCAACCGTGTCTGTCATTAAAAACGGAATGTTCTTAATCACCACTTTCCGAACCGTAGTATCTAAAGTAGCGAAGAGTTTGTTTTCGGCAAAAACATCACTTTTACTCACTACATTCATCAAGGTAGATTTGCCAACATTGGTATAACCTACCAACGCAACACGTACCATTTTACCACGATTTTTACGTTGCACCGCCATTTGTTTGTCAATAGTGATGAGTTTTTTCTTTAATAGAAAGATTTTATCACGTATAATTCGTCTATCGGTTTCTATTTCGGTTTCTCCAGGTCCACGCATTCCTATTCCTCCTTTTTGTTTGTCAAGGTGTGTCCATAAACGTGTTAAACGAGGTAGTAAATATTGGCATTGTGCTAATTCTACCTGAGTTTTTGCCGAACTTGTTTGGGCTCTTTGGGCAAAAATATCTAGAATTAAATTGGTTCTGTCTAAAATTTTACAATCCAACACTTTTTCAATATTTCGTAGTTGTGCGGGCGATAATTCATCATCAAAAATAGCAGTACCAATGTTATGAGCATCTATATAATCTCTTACTTCTTCTAATTTTCCTGTACCTATAAAGGTCTTCGGATGTGGTTTTTCTAACTTTTGTACAAAGCGTTTTACGGCAATTCCGCCAGCGGTTAGGGTTAAAAATTCTAACTCGTCTAAATACTCGGTAGATTGCGTTTCGTCTTGATGTTGTGTAATGATACCGATTAATACGGTTTTTTCTGATGTTACTTCTCTTGCGTCTATCATAGATTACAAAAGTACGATGTTTAGAGTTGATAAAATTAAAAATTTTGTCAATTTGACGGAATTTCACTTTAGTACATGACAAAAATTAACAATCATTTAAATTTTTTTTATTTTAGAGACCTCACAGGTTTTATTTATCCGCCGAAGGAGGAAAACCTGTGAGGTCTGAGTACTAAGGTTTTGATTTTTACAAATTCACATGTGTTGAAGTGTTTTTTGTTATGTATTAAGAAGTTTTGCGCTTAGAATGTTTAAAATTTGTATTGAGAAGGAAGAATTTTAGTTGTTTCATGAATTCTCGATACATCCCAATAAAAAAAATCGGGACACTCAATTTAACAATGAAGAAGTCGTTTTTATTGTAAAATGTATAGTGAGCGTCCATAAATATTTATCTACTTTTACCAATCAAAATTTACAGAATGTCATCAAAAAAAACAACAAATACTATTTTTACCGTCGCTTTTTACAACGTAGAAAACCTCTTTGATACCAAAGACAATCCTGATACATTTGATGATGATTTTACACCCGATGGAAAAAAACATTGGAACTACAAACGCTATAAAAACAAAATTAAAAAATTAACATCGGTCATCTCTCAATTAGGTACAGATAGGTCTTTGTATCCGCCTGCGTTGGTGGGGTTGGTTGAGGTAGAAAATGCGCAAGTAGTAGAAGATTTAGTGCGTCATAAAAATTTAAAAAAGCATCATTACGGTTTTGTGCATTACGATTCGCCAGACGAACGAGGTATTGATGTAGCTCTTTTATACAACAAACAATTGTTTGAATATTTGAGTTCTAAAACCTTTCCTATTTTTTTAGAAGATGATGAAGGCGAGCGAGATTACACACGAGATATTTTGTTAGTAAAAGGAAATTTAAAGGGCGAATTGGTACATGTTTTGGTAAATCACTGGTCTTCTCGTAGAGAAGGAGCTGCAGAAACCGAACCTAAACGAATTATTGCTGCCGAAACTGTACGGAAAATTATTACCGATATTCAAAAAGAAAATTCGGAGGCTAAATGTATTATTATGGGCGATTTTAATGATGACCCAACCAGTAAAAGCATCAAACAACATTTGGTTGCTGAAGATTTTTACAATCCGATGGAAAGTTTATTGGATAGGAATGAAATAGGTACTTTAACTTATGATAAAAAATGGAATCTCTTTGATCAAATTATTTTTAATAAAAGTTTTTTAGAAAAATCCGCAGGAAAACTACAGTTTACACATGCTGAAATTTACAACAAAGATTGGTTAAAAATCTTTAAAGGAAAATTAAAAGGAAGTCCGTTTAGAACCTATATTGGCCCTTGGTATCAAGGTGGTTTTTCCGATCACTTTCCTGTGTATGTGTATTTTGAGAAAGGATAAATTACTCCATCCATTTTTTAATTTTTTCATCATTTAATTGATATTTTTTGTATTTACCACCTTGATATCGATAAAAAATAAATAAAGGCATTAATACAAAAGACAAGAAAAACACACCAAAACCCATAACAATTTGTGCTTTTGGGTGATTTGTAGTAATCAAATAAGCCCCAGTAAGCATCCAAAGAATAAAAATAATAAAGAGTATTTTTAACAGTGTTTTCATCATAAAAATTAAAAGGTAAAGATAATTAATTTACAACAAAACAGGATATCTTAATATAATAACTATTTTTGCACCACGGCGTTATTAACCTAGCAGATGTAAGACGGTACGGTATAAGATGTAAAATATTTATTTTTAACAAGTTAAAAAATAATTTAATATCGGTTAATTGCCGTTTCTTTCATACTCTATAAAAAAATAAATCGATGCAATTTGAGATAACAAAAAACACCATTACCGATATTAAAGAGTTAATTAGCAGCAATAATAATGCAGCTATTTCTTTGATGTTAAAAGAGTTGCATTATGCTGATATTGCAGAAATTCTTGACGAGTTAAATTTTGACGATGCCATTTATATTTTTAAACTCTTAGATAGCGAAAAAACATCGGATATTTTAACCGAATTAGACGATGATATTAGAGATAAAATTCTACAAGAATTATCGCCAAAAGAAATTGCCGAAGAAATTGATGAGCTTGAAACCGATGATGCTGCAGATATTATTGCCGATTTATCTGAAGAGCAAAAAGAAAAAGTAATTGCCCATATTGAAGACGTAGAGCACGCCAAAGATATTGTAGATTTATTGCGTTATGACGAAGATACTGCGGGTGGTATTATGGGGAAAGAGCTCATAAAAGTTTACGAAGATTGGTCTATGTTTACTTGTATTAGAGAAATGCGTAAGCAAGCCGAAAGCATAGACAAAGTGCACACAGTTTATGTGATTGATAATGATGAAATTTTAAAAGGAAGACTGTCTTTAAAAAGCATGTTAACCACTTCTACAAAAACGCCTATTAAAGAGATTTATAACGATTTTATTATCTCTGTAAAAGTTGATGATAAAGATGAAGATGTGGCTCAGGTAATGCAAAAATACGATTTAGTGGTAGTACCTGTAGTAGATGAAATGGGCAGATTGGTGGGTAAAATTACTATTGATGATGTAGTAGATATTATTAAAGAAGAAGCCGATAAAGATTACCAAATGGCAGCAGGTTTGTCAGAAGATGTAGAGGCAGATGATACCATACCACAATTAGTGAGAGGGCGTTTACCTTGGCTTGTTTTAGGGCTTTTGGGTAGTTTAGGAGCAGTTACTATTATGCAAAATTTTCAAGACATTATGGCGAATCCGCAATACAAAGCGTTGTTCTTTTTTACACCATTAATTGCAGCCGTTGCAGGTAATGTAGGTGTGCAATCATCAGCAATTATTGTACAAGGTTTGGCAAATAACAATATTAAAGGTAGTATTTGGAAACGTTTATTAAAAGAAGTTTCTATTAGTTTGATAAACGGTATATTACTCTCTATACTAATTATTATTTTTGGCGAAATAGTGCATTACGATTTCATCTTTACTCTTGCCGTTTCGGTATCTTTAATCTCGGTAATTATTATTGCATCGTTAATTGGTACGTTTGTGCCTCTAATTTTAGACAAAAGAAACATTGATCCTGCTTTGGCAACAGGACCTTTTATTACCACCAGTAATGATATTTTTGGGATCTTAATTTTCTTTAATATCGCGAAGTTTATCTTAGGGTTTTAAGTTAGCTTGTTACTTCAATCAGTTTGTTTCTGTAGGCAGTTAATAATTTCGATTTAGAGATAAAACCAACATATTTTCCCTCTTTTACAACTGGTAAATTCCACGCACCACTTTCTTTAAATTTCTGCATCACTTTTTCTGTAGAATCGTTGTAAAAAATAACTTCTGGGGCATTTTTCATCACATCAGAAACTTTGGTAGTTTTGTACATTTTTTTACGAAACATAATAAGCCTAATATCATCTAAAAGTACAATGCCTAAAAATTGCTCTTTTTCATCAAGCACAGGAAAAAGGTTTCGGTTAGATTTTGCAACGGCATTTTTCAACAATTTCCCTAAATTCATTTGAGGTTGTACGGCAATAAAATTAGTTTCAATAATTTTATCTATTTGCATCATCATTAACACATTTTTATCTTTGTTGTGGGTAATTAATTCGCCACGTTTGGCAAGTTCTACCGTGTAAATAGAGTTAGAAATAAAATACTTAGTAAATGCATAAGAAATTGCAGCTACTAACATTAAAGGAATAAATAAGTCATAACCACCTGTAATTTCTGCAATTAAAAAAATAGCGGTTAAAGG
>CAMZMA010000199.1 GCA_947311815.1 uncultured Flavobacteriaceae bacterium | reverse complement strand
TTCTTTATGATTCATAACATTCTTTTCTTACCTCTCACTAAAAACTAATCACTAATCACTAATCACTATAAACTATTCACTAACTAAACCGTGTCAATAAAGCTTTTCTCTGTTTTGTTAAAAATTATCAACCCTATTAATAAGGTTGCTAAACTAAAAACACCTGTATATAAAAATCCGTTTACCGACAAATTCCCTTGATTAAACAACATAAATCTTGCAGATTCTATTACTTGCGACATCGGATTGTACTTAATAATACTCCCCACAAATTCGGGTATTTTACCTTCTTGTATTTTTTCTGTGATTAAAGATAACGGATACATGACTACCGATACATACATCAGCAATTGTACTGCAAAATCCATTAAAAATTTTAAATCTCTATATTTTGTTACCATTGATGAGATTATCATTCCTAAACCTAAGCCTAACATTGCCATAAATAGTACTAAAACAGGAAATAAGATAATTGTTTTACTGGGCATTATTCCGCTATCTTTATAGAAGTAAAATACATAAAATACTATAAAAATAAATAGTTGAATTCCGAATTTCACTAAATTAGACACCACAATAGACATCGGTACAATAACTCTAGGGAAATAAACCTTACTAAAAATACTAGCATTGGCTCTAAAAGTATCGGAAGTGGCATTTAAACAAGATTTAAAATAACCCCAAACCGTAATACCTGCTAAATTAAATAGAAAAGAAGGAATAATTCCTGTAGAAATATTTGCGATATTATTAAATATCAACGTAAACGTAATAGAGGTAAATAATGGTTGTATTAAATACCATAAAGGGCCTAAAATTGTTTGCTTATAGAGTGTAATAACATCTCTTTTAACAAATAAAAATAACAAATCTTTGTATTGCCAAACTTCTTTTAAATTTACATCTAATAAATTGTTTTTTGGGGAAATTTCGAAAAGCCAATTTTCTTTCTTCATTCAATAGTATCTAAATCACTTAAGCCACAAATATAATTTTTTTAACAACATTTATCGCTTCATATCAAAGATTATTTTACTTTTGAAAATCAAACAAACAACACCATGAAAAAACAACTTATAGAATGCGTCCCTAATATTAGTGAAGGACGCGATTTACAAAAAATAAATACCATTGCCAACGTAGTAAAAACGGTAGAAGGCGTTAAATTACTAGACATAGATCCTGGTAAAGCCACCAACAGAACCGTAATTACTTTTGTAGGCGAACCCAAACAAGTAATTAAAGCCGCTTTTTTACTGATAAAAAAAGCAGCAGCACTCATTGATATGAGCAAACATAATGGCGAACATCCAAGATTTGGAGCCACAGATGTATGTCCGCTTGTACCCATTGCAAATATTTCTATGGATGAAACCGCAACCTACGCACACAAATTAGGAAAACGTGTAGGTGAAGAACTCGGAATTTCAGGCTATTTTTACGAAAACGCAGCAACTTCTGACGAAAGAAAAAACTTAGCAACTGTTCGCTCAGGCGAATATGAAGGTTTACAAAACAAACTTAGTGATAAAAATTGGCAACCCGATTTTGGTCCTACCAACTACAACGACACCATAAAATTGGCAGGTGTAACTGCTATTTCTGCGCGTGATTTTTTAATTGCCTACAATGTAAACCTCAACTCTACTTCTACTCGACGCGCCAATGCCATTGCTTTTGACATCAGAGAAAACGGTAGAGCAAAAACGGTAAACGGAAAACCATCAGGGAAAAAAGTATTGGATAAAAACGGAGAAGTTGTTAGAGTTCCAGGAAAATTAAAAGCCGTAAAAGGCATCGGTTGGTATATTGAAGAGTACGGAATTGCACAAATTTCTTATAATTTAACCAACATTAGCATCACCTCAATGCACGTAGCTTTTGATGAAACCGTAAAAGCGGCTCAACAACGTGGTTTGCGTGTTACAGGATCTGAATTGGTGGGCTTAGTACCTCTAAAAGCCATGTTAGATGCAGCAGATTATTTTTTACTAAAACAAGAACGTTCTTTAGGAATTAGCGATGATGAAAAAATTAAAATCGCCATTAAATCGTTGGGTTTAGACGATTTAAAGCCTTTTAATCCGCAAGAACGCATCATAGAATATGTGATGAATGCTGATGCCGATAAAAAACTTATCGATTTTACCGTAAAAGGTTTTGCTGATGAAACTGCCTCAGAATCAATGGCTCCAGGTGGCGGAAGTATTTCGGCGTATGTGGGGGCTTTGGGTGTTTCTTTAGGCACGATGGTTGCCAATTTATCAGCTCATAAATCAGGTTGGGACGAAAAATGGGAGTATTTTTCTGATTGGGCTGTAAAAGGACAAAAATACAAAGAAGAATTACTGTTTTTAGTAGATGAAGACACCAACGCTTTTAATAAAATTATCGACGGATTTAGAATGCCAAAATCTACATCCGAAGAAAAAGAAACGAGAAAACAAGCCATTGAAGAGGCTACCAAATATGCGACTGAAATTCCGTTTAAAGTAATGGAAACCGCTTGTAATTCTATGGAAGTTATGCTAGAAATGGCAAAAAAAGGCTTGCAAAATTCTTTGTCGGATGCTGGTGTAGGCGCATTGTGTGCAAGAACTGCTGTTTTTGGGGCGTATTTTAACGTCCGTATCAATGCAAAAGATATTAAAGATAGGGTTTTTGCTGATAAAATTTTAGCCAAAGCAACAAGTGTTTATCAAAAAACCATCGCTTTAGAACAAAAAATGATGCATTTGATTGATGCCGCTATTTAACGAATTTTTAATACCAATTTATAACGTCATTACAAGGGTACAACGAAAGTAATCTATCATTGTAAAGACAAGAGATTGCTTCACTTCGTTCGCAATGACAAAAAAGGATGTCTTTTCAAGTGTTCACTAAACATAGGTCATTTAGTGTAGGTCGTTGAGAGTAGGTCGTTGAGCGAAGTCGAAACGAAACGAAACGAAACGAAATAAAGAACGAACCTGCTTGTTGGCAGACAGAGCAATCTGTTAATTAAAAATTGTGAGATTGCTTCTTCGTTCCTCATCGCAATGACGAATTGTAACGTCATTCCTAGTGTTCACTAAACATAGGTCGTTGAGCGAAGGTCGTTGAGCGAAGTCGAAACGAGTCGAAACGAGTCGAAACGAAACGAAATGAACAACGAACGAAATCATTTCTACAACAGAAAAATTTCGTCACTGCATCCGTAATAACGGTAACTTTATCATTAATTAAAAAAAATCGTTTATTATTTTAACATACAACTATGTCAATACAAATTATCCCTTTTGAAGCACAATACGCTACAATTTTTTATCAACTAAATATA
>CAMZMA010000198.1 GCA_947311815.1 uncultured Flavobacteriaceae bacterium | reverse complement strand
CTATCAGATGAGTACATCAAAAGTATTGAAACAAAGCTAAATAATAGACCCAGAAAACGTCTTAACTTTGAAAATCCTATATTTGCAATGGAAAAATTATTGTTTAACCAAACTGTCGCGTTTATGAGTTGAATTCAGCTTTTAATAAGATGATTATTTATCCTTTTATGGGCGTGTTTTTAAGTATTTCTAATAAAAATCCCCAAAATTTTTGTGTAGATGAAATACTAGCTCTTTCATCTGGAGAGTGTGCTCCTTTAATGGTTGGTCCGAAAGAAATCATATCCATTTTAGGGTAATTTTGGCCTAAAATACCACATTCTAATCCTGCATGACAAGCAGCTACATGTGCTTTTTCGCCGTGTAATTTCTCGTATAAGTTAGCAGCAACTTTTAAGACTGCAGAATTTATATTAGGTTCCCAACCAGGGTAAGATCCTGAAAATTCAACAGAGAATCCTGCCAATTCAAATGCAGATCGTAAAGAGTTCGCTAAATCAAATTTATTAGTTTCAGATGATGAACGTGTTAAACATTCTATTTTAATAGTTCCGTCTTTTGCAGATATTTTAGCAATATTATTTGATGTTTCTACCAAATCTTCTACATCAGGACTCATTCTATACACGCCATTTAATGCTGCATAAACTGCTTTGATAAATCCTTCTTGAACACCTAAATTCATGACTTTTTTAGGAGTGTCAATCGTAGAGATTTCGATAGAAAGATTGGGTTCTAAAGTTTTAAACTCTTCTTTTATTTGCTTGATAAGTTCAGAGATTTCATAAATAAAAGCTTCTTTAGACACAGTATCAATCACCACTTTGGCGAAACTTTCTCTAGGAATTGCATTTCGCAAACTTCCTCCTTGAATTTCGGCAATACACAACCCGAAATTTTCAAAGCCATCAAACAAAATTCTATTCATAATTTTGTTAGCATTTCCTAAACCTTTTATAATATCCATACCAGAATGACCTCCGTTTAGCCCTGTAATTTCAATAGCGAAAGCGGTAGTGTTTTCTGGGGTATTTTCTTCTGTGTAAGTCCTTGTAGCAGTAATATCAATACCTCCAGCGCAACCCATGCCGATTTCGTCATCTTCTTCGGTGTCTAAATTTAGTAAAATTTCGCCTTCTAAAACACCCGCTTCTAACCCCATTGCACCTGTCATTCCTGTTTCTTCATCAATGGTAAAAAGCGCTTCTAAATTAGGGTGTTCAATCGTGTTAGATTCTAAAATCCCCATAATTGCGGCAACACCCAAACCGTTGTCTGCACCTAAAGTAGTGCCGTTTGCGGTTACCCAATCTCCATCAATATACATATTAATTCCTTCGGTGTCAAAATCAAATTTAGTATCCGAGTTTTTTTGATGCACCATGTCTAAATGACTTTGCAATACCGTAGTTTTACGGTTTTCCATTCCGCTAGTTGCAGGTTTTTTGATGATGACGTTTCCTACGTTATCAACAAATGTTTCTAATCCGAGGTTTTTGCCAAAATCTACCATAAATTGTATGACACGCTCTTCTTTTTTTGAAGGACGAGGCACTGCATTTAATTTAGCGAAATTACTCCAAACCTCTTTTGGTGTTATGTTTTTTATATCTGTATTCATTTTTTTTGTTTTTTTAGTAAAAATAATGTTTTTTCAAAGTTACGATATTTCAATCACAACATCTTTTGTGTTTTTGCGTACTTTTTTTAAGTCTTTCATATAGTCATCATCAGCTCTAAAACCGATAGGAAGCAACAAAATAGTAGTTAAATTTTGCTTGTTTAGCTGTAAAATTTCATCGTATTTTTTTGGGTCAAAACCTTCCATTGGACAACTGTCAATTTTTTCGATAGCACAAGTTGTTAGTAAGTTTCCTAAAATTAAATAAGCTTGTCTTTTATTTTGTTCAAATAATTCTTCGGATGTTTTTTTTGAAGTATCAGCTACTAAATAATTTTTAAACGGATTTAAAATGGCATCGGGCGTATTTCTAATTTTTTTTACCAATGAAAAGTACTGTTCGATATCTTTAGTTCCGTATGTTTTTGGAATTGCCAACACAAGTAAATGAGACGCATTACCGACTTGGGTTTGATGAAAAGAATGCGGAACAAGTTGCTGCTGTGTTTCTTTGTTTTTAAGGATGATAAGTTTTACAGGTTGCAAACCAAAAGAAGTTGCCGTTAAATTAAAGGCTTCTTTTAAGGTGTTTATTTGAGTAGAAGAAACCAGTTTTTTATCATCAAATTTCTTGACTGCATATCGCCATTTTAGGCTATTTATAATGTTCATTTTATAGGCGCTATTTTGTACAAAAATAGTTGAAAAAATGATGAATAACTTAAAATAATCATCATTAAAAAATATAGAATCATCAATTTTTTATATTTTTAACAAAAATGTACAGATGAAAGAAGAATTTTTACACTACTTGTGGCAATATCAATTGTTTTCTTTGGTTGATTTACAGACGACAAATAACAAGCAAATTACTATTGTAAAACAAGGAATTCTAAACACCAACTCTGGACCAGATTTTTTGCAAGCAAAAATAAAAATGAACCATCAACTTTGGGCGGGTAATGTAGAAATTCATTTAAAATCTTCTGATTGGTACGCACATCAACATGAAACCGATGTAAATTATGATGCTGTTATTTTGCATGTTGTTTGGGAAGATGATGCTACAGTTTTTATGAAAAATAACCGTCCTTTGCCTACTTTGGTTTTGAAAAATTTGGTTGATAAAAGTGTTCTTAAAAATTATCAGCAGTTATTTTCTAGTCAAAAAAAGTTTATTCCGTGCGAAAATTTGATAGAAAATGTACACCCTTTTGTATTCCAAAATTGGAATGAACGTTTGTATTTTGAACGATTAGAGTACAAAACAGCATTTATAAAACAGCTTTTACAAAAATCTAATCATGATTTTGAAGCGGTATTGTTTCATTTGTTGGCAAAGAATTTTGGTCTAAAAGTTAATGCTGATGCTTTTTTACAAATGGCAACGTCTTTTAATTTTTCTATTCTTAGAAAAGAACGATTTAACAAAGAGAAACTATCTGCACTCCTTTTTGGGCAATCTGGTTTTTTAGAAGATGAGCAGCAAGAATTATACGCTCAGGCATTAAAAAAAGAATACGATTTTTTAAAAAACAAGTATCAGATACAACCAATTTCTAAACATCAATTTCAGTTTTTTAGAATGCGACCCGCAAATTTTCCTACCATAAGAATTGCACAATTGGTTTCGATATTTTATACTCATCAAAATTTATTTTCGCAGTTGATGAGCATAAATAAATTGGCTGATTTTTATGAGTTGCTTTCGGTTGCTGTTGATGTGTTTTGGCAAACGCATTACACGTTTGAAAAAACATCAAAAAAATCTAGTAAAAAATTAACCAAATCTTTTATCGATTTATTAATTATAAATACCATTATGCCATTAAAATTTTACTATTTACAGCAACGGGGAGAAGTTGCTCACGAAAATATTATAGCATTAATGCAACAAATAAAACCTGAAAAAAATAGTGTTATTTCTCGTTTTTCTGATATAAAAATCACTTCAAAAAACGCATTTGAAACACAAGCATTATTGCAACTAAGAAATGAATATTGCACAACAAAAAGATGCTTGCAATGTGCAATTGGCAATGATTTATTGAGAAAAAATCAGTAAAGTGGTTTGTATTTAGTAGGATTTGCTTCACTCATCATTTCGTATATTTTTTCGAAAACATCATCTACAGAAGGTTTCGAGAAATAATCTCCGTCTGTTCCGTATGCGGGTCTATGTGCTTTGGCGGTTAAGGTAGATGGTTTGCTGTCTAAATATTCGTAGGCATTTTGTTCTTCTACTATTTTTTGTAGTAAATAAGCAGATGCTCCACCAGGTACGTCTTCATCAACCACTAGTAAACGGTTGGTTTTTGCAATACTTTTTATAACATCATGATGCACATCAAAAGGTAGTAAACTTTGAGCGTCAATAATTTCGATATCAATATCAACTTGTGCCAATTCTTTAGCAGCTTCTGTTATGATTCGTAAGGTAGAACCATAAGAAACAACGGTAATGTCGTTTCCTTTTTTAATAGTTTCTACAACGCCAATAGGGGTTTTAAACTTTCCTAAATTTGTAGGAAGCTCTTCTTTTAAACGGTAGCCGTTTAAACATTCTACCACCAATGCAGGATCATCGCCTTCTAATAAGGTGTTGTAAAAACCTGCTGCTTTTGTCATGTTTCTCGGTACTAACACATGAATTCCTCTAAGTGCGTTGATAATCATTCCCATGGGCGAACCTGCGTGCCAAATACCTTCTAATCGATGTCCGCGAGTTCTAATAATTAACGGTGCTTTTTGTTTGCCGAACGTTCTGTAGCGTAAGGTTGCTAAATCATCGCTTAAAATTTGAATGGCATATAGTAAATAATCTAAGTATTGAATTTCTGCAATTGGGCGTAAACCTCTCATTGCCATACCAATTCCTTGACCAATAATAGTAGCTTCTCTAATGCCCGTATCGGCAACTCTAAATTCGCCGTATTTTTCTTGCAATCCTTCTAAACCTTGATTTACATCGCCAATAAAACCTGCATCTTCACCAAAAATGATGATTTCTGGATGATTTTTCAGTAAAGCGTCAAAATTATCTCTCATGATAACTCTTGCATCTACAAGGTTTTTTTCTGAAGTGTATTCAGGTAGTTTTTCTTGAATTTTTAAAGGAGAATCTCCTGTTTCGCAAATTAATTGAGAAGAGTATTTTGTATGAGCTTTTGCTGTTGCTGCTTTTATAAAGTTTTGTAAGAGTATTTTTTCTTGAAAATTTTCATCTCTCACATAGCGTAATGCTTTTCTAGAAGTGCTTAAAATATCTTTTCTAATAGGTTCTTTTATCGCTAATAAATCGTTTTTTAATTTTTTGATAAAAAGTCCGTTACTACTTTTTTGAGCAGTATTTTCTAAAATATTAGCTGCTTTAGAAACTTCGATTTTAATTTCGTTGATTAAGCAATTCCAAGCTTCTCTTTTAGCTTTTGAGGCTTCTTTTTTTGCTAATTTTTCAATACTGATAAGTTCTTCTTCCGACTGTACAAATTTTAAGATTTCGCCAGATTCATTTTCTAATTCAAAATCTAAAATCCATTCTCTCATTTTTGCAATACAATCGTGTTGTCTTTCCCATTGCAAACGTTCTGTGGTTTTGTAACGTTCATGAGATCCAGAAGTAGAGTGTCCTTGAGGTTGAGTTAATTCTTTTACATGAATTAAAACGGGTACATGTTCTTTTCTAGCAATTTCTGCTGCTTTGTTATACACATCAATCAATTGCACATAATCCCATCCGTTTACAACAAAAATTTCATAACCTTTGCTGTTGTTTTCTCGTTGAAAACCTTTTAAGATTTCAGAAATACTTTCTTTGGTGGTTTGATGTTTTGCGTGTACTGAAATTCCGTATTCATCATCCCAAACACTCATTACCATGGGTACTTGTAAAACTCCTGCAGCGTTTATGGTTTCAAAAAACACGCCTTCGCTGGTACTCGCATTTCCTATGGTGCCCCAAGCAACTTCATTACCTTGATGAGAAAAATTAGTAAAATTTTCTAAACCTTTTACGTTTCTGTACGTTTTAGATGCAAGTGCTAAACCTAACAAACGAGGCATTTGACCTGCAGTTGGAGAAATATCTGCACTTGAATTTTTTTGTTGCGTTAAGTTTTTAAAACTGCCATCTTCGTTTAAAGAGTGTGTCGCAAAATGACCGCCCATTTGTCTGCCTGCAGACATTGGGTCTTGGTTGATGTCTGTATGGGCATATAAACCTGCAAAAAATTGTTGAGCAGTAAGCTCTCCAATCGCCATCATAAAAGTTTGGTCTCTATAATAACCAGAACGGAAATCACCATTTTTAAATGCTTTTGCTAGTGCTAATTGCGGTACTTCTTTACCGTCTCCAAAAATACCGAATTTCGCTTTTCCTGTAAGTACTTCTCTACGACCTAATAAACTACATTCTCTACTTACACGTGCAATTTTATAGTCGTTTAAGACTTCGGTTTTAAAGTCGTTAAAAGAGATTTTTTGTGTGTCTTTAGAGGTTGTTTCTTGTAGCATACCAGTTCTAGTTTTTTAGTGATGCAAAGGTACGTTTTTTAAATGAATTTTAAAAATTATTGATTTTGATGAAGATATCGTAAAAAAAAAATAGAAGAGCACGTGTTTTGTTGCGAAATATTTAATTATTAGAGTTTTTTTTAGGATAGTTAAGATAAAAGATTTGACTGAAACTATGCTATTAAAAATAAGATGTCTTTTTTAAGAATTACCATCGTTTAAGTCGTTAAAAAAATCTTCTAAACTTATGTTATGAGCATCTAATATTCTAAGTAATGTACGTATGGTAAAATTAGTTCCTTTTTCCATTCGCCAATATTGAACCCTTGGTATTTCATGTTCCCAAGCAAAAAATTCATGACTACTATATCCTTTCTCTATTCTAAGAGTTTTTATTCTTTTTGCTATTTGTAGAATTCTATCGTCCATATTAATTTTACAAATATCTTTCATCTCTTCAAAACAGTAACATCAAAGAATATGTTTATTAAAATGGTTTCATTTATGAAATTTTACTATATTTGAAACATAAAATTGCTTTTTAGTATGCTTCTTAGGGGGTAAGATGTATTAAAAGCAACAAATATTTAACATAATTAATTGTGGTGTTTAAACTCTGTTTTAATTGAGATTAAATATTTTGTTGTACACTAGTATAATCTCTTGTTGCCCCAATTAATTATGTTTTTTTAAACTAAATTAAAAAAAGTATATGAAACAAATCTTTCCAAAAGAAATTGTAGAAAATACCGTAGAGGTACATCAATTTAAACACACAAACAAGAGTAAAATTATTTACACAGTTATTACACTATCGGTAATTATTGCGTTATTCTCTTTGCCTTTTGTTTACGTAACGGTGTATAACAATTCTCAAGGAATTGTAAAACCAGACAAAGAGCGAATTGTTATACAAAATAGTATGAGTGGTAAAACGCATTATCAAAACCTTGTAAATAATAAATCAGTAAAAAAAGGAGATACCTTACTTATTATCAATAACACTTTTATACAACAAAAAATACAAAATGTACACTATCAAATAGAAGAAAATGAAAGTTTTGTAAAAGATGTTGCTACTTTGGTAGATAAAAATAAACAGTATAAAACGTTTGAGTCTTTAAAATTTACACAAGAATATACCGCTTATAAACAACAGTTACAAGAATTGCAAACACGATATAGAAAACTAAAAAGAGACTATATCCGTTCCAGAAATTTATTTTCAAAAGGAGTAATTGCCAAAGTAGAGTTAAATAATGCAAAATTTACGTATGATTTGGCTTTAAACGCCATTGCTCAACTTAAAAAGCAACAACAAAATACGTGGCAAACACAATTAATAAGCTATAAAAATAAGTTAGAAGAACTAAAAACTACCAAAGTACAACTAGAAGAAAACAAAACCCTTTCTATCATAAAAGCACCCATTACAGGAACCCTTTTAAATGTAAAAGGGATAGAAAAAGGGAGTTTTATTAGCGCAGGTACTCAATTAGCAGAAATATCGCCCAAAACCGATTTATTAGTAGAGTGCTATGTAACGCCCACCAATATTGGGCTGCTAAAAGAAAAAGATGCAGTAAATTTTCAAGTAGCCGCTTTTAATTACAATCAATGGGGTTTAGCAACGGGTAGTATTGTAGAAATTGCCAACGATGTACAGCTAATAAACAACACGCCTGTTTTTAGAGTATTGTGTTCTTTAGATCAAAAATATTTACAGTTAAAAAACGGATTTAAAGGACATCTAAAAAAAGGAATGACCGTAAATGCTCGATTTACCTTAACAAAACGTAGCTTATTTGATTTGCTTTATGATAAAATGGACGATTGGTTGAATCCTAGTAGTCAGTAATCAGTGGTCAGTAATCAGTGGTCAGTAGTCAGTGGTTAGTAGTTAGTAGTTAGTAATTGAGGAAGTTTTTTTGGTTACTGAGCGTTGGTTACTGAGCGTTGGTTACTGAGCGTAGTCGAAGTAAGTCGAAGTAAGCAGAAGTAAAAAGAAGTAAAAAAGAAAAAACTCTTAAAAAAAGAAAATGAAAAATTTAAAAACTTTAGAGCGTTTACAGCAAGTACACAACTATATTGTAAACGAAAACACAGGAAGCCCTAAAGAATTGGCAAGAAGATTAGCTATAAGCGAGCGTTCTGTACATTTATTATTAGAACGTTTAAAAGAAATGAATGCTTTGGTGTGCTATTGCAGAAAAAGAAAAACCTATTATTATTGCGAAGATTTTGAATTACGCATTACCATTTCGGTAACGGTTTTAAACAATAACGAAGTTACTCGTATTTTTGGAGGCAGCTATTTTATAAAAGCCCCAAAAACCACCATACACATTGCGTAAAAAATTAAAAAACATTTCCCTGCAAGGTTTTTGCAGGGAACGAAACTATCTTTACGGTGTTAAAAAGAAATAACAAACTAGACGTAGTGGTATTTTTGTTACTGACGAGTACTAAAAATAAACTTTTTCTTTTTGATACGGATTGTAAAAACAACGTCATTGCGAAAGATTGCCAAAGCAATTTTGTGGCAATCTTTTCCTAAAAAACGCAAACTTTTACAACCAAAAAATAATTTATTAAAATTTAAAACGTATTTTTATGAAAAATTTACAAAGTTTTGGTGTTCAAGAGTTGAGTGCTAGAGAGATTAAAGAAACAGACGGAGGAAATCCAATATTTGAATGGATGATTGATGAAGTTATTTCTTTTTTTGAAAGTGGAGAGTTTAATCAAATGTGTGAGGATATGGCACAATATGGTGGTACAACTACCCAGTATGGCGTAGCTGTTGGGTTTTAAATTTAATTGACGTATGTTTGGATTACCTTTATACTCTAAATTAAATCAAACATACGTCGTTAAATGCCATTTTAATCATTTTGGGGTTTAATTCCTTGATGCCTTTCGAGTGGGAATAAAAAGAGATTCCTAGTTTAATGCCTCGTCCCTTTGAGGAGAGGTTCTTCATTAAAAAAACTTCTTTAAAATTACGATAAAATTAATGAGGTAATGTTTAAAAACTATTTTTTAAGTATAAGCAAGAGAAAATTTTTGATTTTATCTTTTCTTATCCCATTAGTTTACACTTTATTATTAAGCTTTTTTTGTGTTGAAAAAATGCATAAAACAACAAATTTTAGATTACCATATTTATTTTTTAGGAATGTTTTTTTTGTGCCAATAATTGAAACATTTTTATTTCAGTTTTCAATTATTGAAATGATGCTAAAATTGAAAATAAATTTTAAAATGATTATAAGTATTTCAGGATTAATTTTTGGATTATTACATTATACTAATACCTATAATTTGTTTTATGCTCTTTTGGCTGTTGTTGTGGGTTTTATATTTGCTTCAATTTACTTGTTTTCAAAAATCAGAAAAGATGTTAATGCTTTTTGTATGGTTTTTTTAGTACATCTGTTAATTAATTTAGTTGCATTTTTATATAATGATTTTCTAAAGTTTTCATAAAAAACAGTATACTTGCATAAATAAGGTAAAAAATTGCATAAATATGAATACAGTTGCTGTTATTTATAACTATGACTCTATTATTTCTCATTTAGTAGAAGATATTAAAAAGAGCAATTACAAAGTAAATTACTTTTTAAAATTGTTAGATCTTAAACCCAGCTTTTTTTACAAAAAATTAAGAGAAAAACGTTTTACCAGTACAGAAATGAAACTCATAGCTAAACATTTGTATCCAGAAGAATACCAAGAATATAAAGACACTTTAATTAGTCAGTTTTTAGAAGCGTCTAAAAAGCAATTAAAAGAAGGAAAAGGTGTCGATTTTGAAACGGTTTTAAGAGAAAGTAAAGCAAAGTATAGCATTGTATAGCATCATCATTTCGCCACTTGCTAACACTACCTATCAAGAAAATATTACTTATTTAGCACATACATGGTCGCAAAAAGAAGTTGCTAGTTTTATTACAAAGGTTTCTAGTATTGTTGCTATTTTAAAAATATCGCCAACAACTTTTCAAAAATGGCAGTATAATACAGTCATTCATAAGATAGAGATTGTAAAACAGATTACGCTTTATTATCAAATTGTAGGGAAAGAAGTCCATTTATTACTTTTTTGGAACAATCTACAAGACCCCATAAGTTTATTAAAACATCTTTAACTTTTCTCTTTCCCTGCAAATAAATTGCAGTAAGCACTTGTTTCTTTGTCGCAAAGAAATAAGAAAATGGGGTCAAGCGCAAAACTTGTGGGATTTTTGTCTTTAGGCGAATAATTTTTGTAACCTAAACATAAAGAAATCCACTTTTCTTACTCCTTTTAATTGAGTTCTAAAACCTTTTATTTTAG
>CAMZMA010000197.1 GCA_947311815.1 uncultured Flavobacteriaceae bacterium | reverse complement strand
CGATCTTTAGATAGAAGAACTCGCCAAGGTATTGCTTTAGATGAAAAAGATGTTCCTGTTGAAAGCACCTATTATTTACAGATTAAAAATGCAAACGGAATTACAGTTTTAGCCAAGTCTAAATGGTTAAACGCCATTCATGTTCAAGGAACACAAGCTGATATCAATGCGCTAAAAACTATTTTTTCTTTTGTTGATACAATCGAATTTGCAGACAATTCATTAAATACAGGAAGGAAAACCACATCCGTAAAACTGGCACAAAATCATCAAGATAAATTTACAGAAATTACCAATAGTTTTAATTATGGTGATGCTTCTAACCAAATAACGATGTTACACGGAGAGTATTTACATCAACAAGGTTTTACAGGAGCAGGAATGCAAATGGCAATTATTGATGCAGGTTTCCCGAATGTAGATACAAATCCTGCTTTTCAACGCTTACGCGATAATCATCAAATTTTAGGAGGCTATGATTTTGTGCATAGAAATGTAAATTTTTATATAGGAAATTATCACGGAGCACTTGTATTATCTGATATTGGAGGATTTGTTGAAAATAAATTTGTGGGAACTGCACCCGATGCAAAGTTTTATTTATTTATTTCTGAAGATGTTTCGCAAGAAGCTCCGATTGAAGAAAGTTTATGGGTAGAAGCAGCAGAAAGAGCCGATAGTTTGGGGGTAGATGTGATTAATACTTCTTTAGGATATACCACTTTTGATAGAGCAAGTTATAATTATTCGTATGCTGATATGGACGGAAAAACGACATTCATATCGAGAGGGGCAGAAATAGGAGCTTCAAGAGGAATGATTTTAGTAAATGCCGCAGGTAATTCTGGTAGTAGTTCTTGGCATTATATTGGTGCTCCTGCTGATGCCAAAGGAGTTTTGTCTGTAGGAGCAGTAAACGCCTCAGAAGTTGTAGCTTATTTTAGTTCACGAGGACCAACATCAGACAATCGAGTAAAACCCGATATTATGGCTCAAGGGCGAGCCGCTTTTGTGCTTCATAATCAATCAGGAATTCCTTTTACGGCAAACGGAACATCATTTGCATCGCCTATAATGGCAGGAGTTGTTAGTTGTTTTTGGCAAGCATTTCCTAATAAAACCGCTACCGAAATAAAAGATGCGATTCGTGCATCAGCAGATAAATATAATAATCCTGATGATGATTATGGGTTTGGAATTCCGAATTTTGAAGAAGCATATAATCAACTAAGTGCAGCGGAGTTTTCATCCGTTGGATTGAATGTAAATGTATTTCCGAACCCCCTAAAAAGCACGATAAAATTAAAATATTTAAGAGGTAATATTGCTGACTATGGCGTAAAAATTTATACAATTTATGGTAAAAAAATGTTTAGTAAAACGTCGTTAAATTCAAAGGAAATAAATATTTCTAATTACAGTAAAGGGTTGTATTTACTTCAAATTACAAAAGGAAAGAAACAAAAAACAATCAAGCTAATAAAATATTAATGAAAAATAACATAACAACACTTTTTAATATCAAATATCCAATTATTCAAGGTGGAATGATTTGGGTAAGCGGATGGAAATTAGCATCAGCAGTAAGTAATGCAGGTGGCTTGGGCTTAATTGGTGCGGGTTCTATGTATCCAGATGTGTTACGAGAACATATACAAAAATGCAAAAAAGCAACCGATAAACCTTTTGGTGTAAATGTACCGATGTTGTATCCAGAGATTGAAAAAATAATGGATATTATTGTTGATGAAGGTGTGAAAATTGTATTTACATCGGCAGGAAATCCTAAAACGTGGACTTCTTATTTAAAAGAAAAAGGAATTACTGTGGCGCACGTGGTAAGTTCGGTGAAATTTGCATTAAAAGCAGAAGATGCAGGTGTCGATGCAGTTGTGTGCGAAGGTTTTGAAGCTGGCGGACATAACGGACGCGAAGAAACCACCACGTTTACCTTGATTCCGATGGTAAAAGAACAGGTAAAAATTCCTGTAATTGCTGCTGGTGGTATTGGGTCGGGTAGAGGTATGTTGGCAGCAATGGTATTAGGAGCAGATGCTGTACAAATGGGAAGTAGGTTTGTTGCTACGAAAGAATCTTCGGCGCATATTAACTTTAAACAAAAAGTTTCTGAAATTGGCGAAGGAGAAACTCAACTTACCTTAAAAGAATTAGCGCCTGTTCGGTTGATTAAAAATCATTTTTTTGATGAATTGCAAATCTTGTATGCACAAAATCCTACGAAAGAAGAAATAAAACAATTATTAGGAAGAGCGAGAGCAAAAAAAGGAATGTTTGAAGGAGATGTTACCAACGGAGAGCTAGAAATAGGTCAAATTTCTGGTTTAATTCATGATGTTAAGCCTGTAAAAGAGGTTTTTGAAGAAGTTATTTTAGAATTCAATGAAGTTAAACGGCTGTTTTTTAGTGATTTGTGATAAATTTGTAAAAAAAACATACATTTTTTTCTTTTGTATTGTTTTTGGTATTATATTTGCAATTCAATAAATACGTTGCTAACAATTAAGTGAGTAACACAATAATAATTATAATGAGTAAAGGTATCGTAAAATTTTTCAATGAATCTAAAGGATTTGGATTTATTACTGAAGAAGGATCAAACAAAGAACATTTTGTACATGTGTCAGGTTTAATTGACGAAATTCGTGAGAATGACGAAGTTGAATTTGAATTACAAGATGGAAGAAAAGGATTAAACGCAGTAAATGTGAGAGTTATATAAATATATTTCTTAAATTAATTTTTTACAAAAGCCGATGAAATCTTTCATCGGCTTTTTTGCGTTTATAATTCTGTGATTGTGTGTTGTTTTTTATTGTTCGTATAGTGAAAGTTAAAACTATGTGCTTTAGCACATCTCCTTTTTATTGTTTATCAAATTTGTTAATTTAACTTTTCGATACTTTATCGCATTTTAATCAAAATTAATAGTATTTTTACGAGGTAATCTCTTAAATTATAGTATTATGCACTTAAATACATCGTTTAAAAAATGTTTTTTACTGTTCTTCATCTTTTTTATAAATAGCTTTTTAATTTTTTCTCAAGATAAAAGTAAAACAATAGAAGTAAGCTTTTCTGACAATACACAATCGCTTTTTTCAAAATCACTTTCGTATAAAATAGCGTATAAAAAAACATCTCCATTTGTTATGCTTAGTGGTTATACACAAGATATTGCTTTTAATAAAGAAGTTTTTTATCGTTTAAAAATAAATAATAATTGGTCTAATTGGCAAATTTTTAAAAAACCACATGAAGGAAATGATGGGGATAGAATCGTTTTAGGAGAAGTTTTTATAGAGCAAATGTTTGATGATATTCAATTTAAATCAACAGGAAATTCAAATTTTACATTTAGACTCTTTTTTCCTGAATTCACCAAAAATAAAGTAATAAATTCATCCGAAGAGACTATAAATAGAGATATTCTTTCGGGTTGCTCGCAACCTGCATATCAAGGACGTTTAGATTGGTGTCCTAGTGGTAATTGTCCGAAGGCATCAAATCCATCAGCAATAAATCCTACACATATTGTCATTCATCATTCGGCAGCAGATACTACAAGTTCAGATTTTGCTGCAGTAGTTCGTGGTTATTGGGATTATCATGTAAATACTAGAGGTTGGTCAGATATTGGTTACAACTGGTTGGTAGATCCAAACGGTGTTTTATACGAAGGTAGAGGAGACCGAATAAGAGGAGCACATTCGCCTTGTATGAATGCAATTGCTACAGGAATTTGTTATATCGGCAATTTTGAAACTGCGCAACCCGCTGCGGCAGGTTTAACCATGCTAAAAGATTTTATTGCTTGGGATGCTACCGATAAAAATATTGATGTTTTAACAAGTAGTCAAGCAGGAACTTTAGGAGTTATGGATCATATTTCTGGGCATAAAGACGGAAAAGATTTGTTTCCATCATCAAATTGTACGGCAACTTCTTGCCCTGGAGTTAATTTACATAATTTAATTCCGAGTATAAAGATTGATGTTTCTAACTATGCCTGCTATATTTCGAGTGCAAATGCCCCAAATATTCCAAAATCTTTTGCCGTAGTCAGTAAAACAGCAACTAGTGTTGATATCAAAATTAAATCTGTACCCACTGCTACAAAATACGGAGTATATAAAAGTTTAGATAATGTAAATTATCAAAAAATTATCGAATCATCTTCTACAACAATAACAATTACAGGTTTAACCGCAGGAGAAGTTACCTATTTTAAGATTGAAGCGATTAATAATGATGGTGTTTCAGACAAATCTACTCCATTAGCTGTAATTACAAGTGCTACAACTTCAGAATTTTTATTGGTTGATGGACTAGAAAGACGCGTTTTTGACGTGATAAAACAATATGAATATCCGATGTCTGAATTAGGAAGAACCTTTTCATCAGCAACAAATGATGCTGTACAAGACGGTACCGTAATTTTAAATGATTTTAAGTTTGTGATTTGGATGTTGGTTGATGAAAGTTCTGCAGACGATACTTTCAACACAACAGAACAAGCAAAAGTTGAAAATTTTATTGATAATGATGGTATTTTCATTGTTTCTGGCGATGAAATTGGTTGGGATTTAGTACATAAAGGCGATGCAAATGATATTTCATTTTATGAAAACTATTTGAAAGCAGCGTATATTGCCGATAATCCTACGCCCAATAATAAGCGTGTAAAAGATCTTGCTAATAATTTGTATTATTTAGATGATGGAACTCACGGCACTTTTGATGCCGATTATCCTGATGTAATTAAACCCAAAAACGGTTCGGTAAAATCATTTACATATGATGGTGTGGCAGAAAGCACAGGTGTTGCAGGGGTAAGTTATCAAACCGCAAATGGAGGTGTAGAATATCTAGGATTTGCTTTAGAAATTGTATATGATGATGTTGAAAGGAAGAACATCTTAGATAATATTTTTCAAAAATATGGAGCGTTTTTAGGTGTAGAAAATACATTGATTATGCAAAATATCAGGTTATTTCCAAACCCAACAAATCGTAAAGTTTTTATTTCAAATCCAACAAATATTTCTCTAAAAAAGTTGACTGTTTTTACTATTTATGGGCAAAAATTATTCACCACCAAAATACCTGATACAGTGATTGATTTATCAAACTACGCAAACGGAATTTACTATATAACTATAGAAAACACTTCTGGTAAAAGAAGGACTTTTAAAGTGATAAAAAAATAAATTTAGCTACGTTAAATTTAAAAAACTACAAAGTTTATGTTTTGTAGTTTTTTTATTTACAAGAGATGATAATTATCATGTTTTTGGGTGAAGAATAGCAATATTTTTCGCAAATATTACAAACAAACAACTAAACATTTAAAATGAAAAACACACATTCATTTCATATTCCTGAAATGGGAATAGGATTTACAATTGATTCTCCTTTAAAGGTAGCTCAATATGGTATGGATTCAGTAATCTCTTTGGTAGATGATATTCTTTTAGAAAAATTAAGAAAGTTATATAGCGAGAAATTTCAGATTCCATATCATGAAATAAGTGATAAAATAGAAGACTTCAGAGCAAAAAGAATTACATCTTATTTAAACTTATTAAACAACCAAGTAGAAAAACAGTTTGAAGCACTTAAAAAAAGTGCTTTAGAATTTGGTGATGATTTTAAAGAATATTTAAATTTATTACCATCTCAATCTTCTATAAAAGTAGAATTTCAAAATTTGATTAATTCTAATTCTACGATGTCAGATATAAAAAACTGGATTTCTAAAAACTTAAATCCAGGAAGTATTGATGTAAATATCATGACGAAATTAGATAAAGAAAATTACATCAAAAACAAACAACTTTCTGTTGAATTTAATGATGCACATGCTGCATTAAGAGGTTTTGCAAATAGTAATTTAGCTTCTTCTATTATTTTATCAGCAGGTATGAATCCTAGATTGTATAGCTATATTGAACAATTTAATGATTTTTACCCAGATGAAAATGGCTACATTAAAAAGAAAATTGTCTTAAAAGTAAGTGATTATCGTTCTGCTCTAATACAAGGTAAGTTTTTGGCAAAAAAAGGCATTTGGGTATCAGAATATAGAATAGAATCTGGTTTAAATTGTGGAGGGCATGCTTTTGCAACAAACGGATTTTTAATGGGACCTATTTTAGCTCAATTTAGAGATCAAAAAGATACGTTAATTTCTGATGTATTTGCAATTTTAAAAGAGGCCTTAGAGGTTAAAAAACGGGTTGTGCCAAAAACAGTATTAGCATTAAAAATTACAGCACAAGGTGGTGTTGGTACTGCCGAAGAGCATGAGTTTTTACTAAAGCATTACAAAGTAGATTCAGTAGGTTGGGGTTCTCCATTTTTATTAGTTCCAGAAGCTACCACTGTAGATGATAAAACCTTACATTTATTGGCAGAAGCTAAAGAAAAAGACTTGTATTTAAGTAATATTTCTCCTTTAGGCGTTCCTTTTAATTCTTTAAAAGGAAATACAAAAGATATAGAAAGATTGGCTAATATTGCTAAAAATAGACCAGGTAGTTCTTGTCCTAAAAAATATGTGTCAAGTAATAAAGAGTTTACTGATTCAAGTATTTGTACTGCTTCTAGACAATATCAGCATTTAAAAATACAAGAGCTAGAAAAACAAGAATTATCTGCAGAGAATTATCAAAAAGAATTCGATAAAATTACCGAAAAATCTTGTATTTGTGTAGGTTTAGGTACCTCTGCGTTGTTAACTAATAATTTAGATACCAAAACTGAAGGCGAAGGAGTTTCTGTTTGCCCAGGGCCAAATATGGCATATTTCTCAAAAATAATGAAATTAAAAGAAATGGTATCTCATATTTATGGAAGCACTCATCTTTCAATTCCTAAAAATAGACCTAATATGTTTATCAAAGAATTAAATATTTATATCGATTATTTAAAAGATAAGTTTGATGAAACAAAAGGTGTTTTAGATAGAAAGCAAGAAAAATACTTTAAATCATTTACGTTAAATTTACAAGAAGGGATACATTATTATCAAGAATTATTTTCTGATACATCAAATTCATTTACTACTGTTAAAGAAGCAATATTAAAAGAGTTGTCTCTAAGTAAAAAAGAACTACAGTTAATTACATTAAAAATCAAGAAAAATTAGCGTGAAGTAATTTTTAATTTAAAAAACAGCCTTAAATTTAAGGCTGTTTTTCTTAATTTTTTTCAAAAAAACTATTTATCATGTAGCTGCAATCAAGTCTTTCCGTCTAAGAGTGAAACGGTCTTACGTCTTTACTTGTACATTAATGTTTATCTATCAATTGTTTGTAATCTATCAGGTCCTACAGACACTATTTTAATAGGAACTTCGGTTTCTTTTTCAATAAAAGCAACATATTCTAAAAGGTTTTTAGGCAGTTGATCTTTGTGTGTCATTTTGGTTAAATCTGCTTGCCAACCTTTAAACTCCGTATAATTTACAGATACGTTTTCTGGTTCAATATTATATGGCAAATGTGTAATTTCTTTTCCTTTGTAATTGTACGATGTGGCTATTTTTAAAGTATCGAAACCAGAAAGTACATCGCCTTTCATCATCATTAATTGTGTAACACCATTTACTTGTATGGCGTATTTTAAGGCTACCAAATCTAACCAACCACAGCGTCTTGCTCTTCCTGTAGTAGCACCAAACTCATGACCAACTTTTGCCATAGTTTCTCCGTCTTTATCAAATAATTCGGTAGGAAAAGGGCCAGAACCAACACGGGTTGTATAAGCTTTAAAAATACCAAAAACATCGCCAATTTTATTAGGAGCAACTCCCAAACCTGTACAAGCACCTGCTGCAGTTGTGTTTGATGATGTTACAAACGGATACGTACCAAAATCGATATCTAATAAAGATCCTTGTGCACCTTCTGCTAGTATGGTTTTATTGTTTTTAATGGCATTGTTTAAATATTCTTCGCTATCAATAAATTGTAATTGTCTTAATTTATCAATTCCTTTGCAGAATTCTGCTTCTAATTCTTCTAAATTATACTCAATTTGAACATCAAAAAAGTGTAACATTTTAATATGTTTCTTTGTTAATGCTTCATATTTTTCTTTCCAATTATCTAGCTCTAAATCGCCAACACGCATACCATTTCTACCTGTTTTATCCATATAAGTAGGGCCAATTCCTTTTAAAGTAGAGCCAATTTTTGCTTTTCCTTTAGAGGTTTCTGAAGCTGCATCTAATAATCGGTGCGTTGGTAAAATTAAGTGCGCTTTTCTTGAAATAAGTAATTTTGAGGTGTAATCTATATTATGAACATCTAAATTTTCTAATTCTTTTTTGAAAATTACAGGGTCAATAACTACGCCATTTCCTACTACGTTCATTGCTGTTTTATGAAAAATTCCTGAAGGAATTGTATGTAAAACATGTTTTTTGCCATCAAAAATAAGTGTATGTCCTGCATTTGGGCCTCCTTGAAAACGTGCAATAATATCATAGTTTTTGGTTAAAACATCTACTATTTTACCTTTTCCTTCGTCTCCCCATTGTAATCCGAGTAATAAATCAATTTTCATTTGTTAGTTGTGTGTTTTGTT
>CAMZMA010000196.1 GCA_947311815.1 uncultured Flavobacteriaceae bacterium | reverse complement strand
TGCAAATTGCCAAACATCTTCATTTAACATAGATTTATTAGTTCTGTAGCCATAAATTCCATTGATCTTTTTTGGAGGGAAAAAGTAAAAAATGATGCTAAATAAAAAGAGTAATCCGTTTACAGATAAGACGTATATATAAGGGTTCATAATGTTATTTTTTAATATTCATCGGTCTCATTAAGCCTTCTTGTGCCAAAGAAGCCACTAAAACACCATCTCTTGTAAAAATATTGGCTTTTACAAATCCTCTTGCTCCAAATGAATTTGGCGATTCTGCCGAAATTAGCATCCAATCAGTAAAATCAAAATCGCGATAAAACCACATAGAATGATCTAAACTCGCCATTTGTGTATTACCATAATGGGCTTTACTTGCATGTGGATTCAAGGTAGCATTTAAAATATTATAATCAGAAATATAGGCTAAAATTTCTTGTTTAGTTTGTGTGGTTAATTGAGAGGTGTCGCCTTTTAATTGAAACCAAACATCAACAGTGGGTGGTAAATCTTTTTTTTCAAAAGGATTAGGAACTTGAACAGGTTTAAACTCAATAGGTCTATCAATAGAAAGAAATTCTTTGCTTTTTTTGGGGATAAAATCGCCAAATTTAGCCACCATTTCAGTCCAACTTAATAACTCTTCAGGTTGTTTTATGGTTGTTTTTATGGCTGTTTGATGACTGTAACCTTCTTCTTTTTTATGAAACGAAGCCGCTAAAATAAAAATAGTTTTATCGCCTTGAGTAGCGGTTACTCTTCGGGTAGAAAAACTACCGCCTTTTCTAATGTTATCTACTGTAAAAAGAATGGGTTTTGCTAAGTCTCCAGGTTCTAAAAAATAAGAGTGTAATGAGTGTAAATATCGATTTTTTTGTACGGTTTTGTAGGCTGCGTGAATTGCCTGAGCAATTACTTGTCCGCCAAAAACAATTGGACTTCCAATATCTGTACTGTGTCCTGTAAATTGATTTTCATCAACCTTTTTTAACGATAATAAATCAACTAATTCGCTAACGTTTTTCATGTATTATGCTTTTTTAAACAGAAATTTTTGTTGAAACGGTGTCGGTTCAATTTTTTGTAAAAATAATTTTAATAAATGGTTTTTAACCGTTTTTTTATGACGAATATACACGGTTAAATGTTGCGGAATTGCCCCTACCGAATTTTTAATTTTACGAGTCAGGGCAAACTCATACTTTTTATAAAAACCACGGATTCACGAATCTTTTTTTAAAATTAAAGAATATAATGTGTTAAACTTTCTGGACCTTCTAAAACCTTTCTAACAATTTGTAATGTTCCGTTTTCAGTAGCAACCATGTGTCATTTTATCAAACAAATTTGGTTATTTTCTATTTCTAAACCTGTAATGGCTCTTGGGTGTACACAGCTACCATCGTTAAAAAAAGGTATTTCATTTGGCGACGGAAAATGCGGCCTGTGTGTATGCCCAATAATCATCATTTGGTTGTTGTTATTTTTAATCCAGTTTTCTAAATTTTGTTCTACTTTTATCAATTCTTTATAATTTTGCGCAGGACTTGTCGGGTCGCTGATTCCTAGTATTTGTAGCGGTTTCCATAAAAATCGTACTAAAAATTGGCTCAATTTCCAAAATACGTAGTTAAACCAATCTGCTTGATGCCCGTGCAATAAAAAAATAGACCTTTTTGTAGCTTCGTCTTCTAATAAAATAGCTTCAGAAAAAGAGGCATTTATAAGTAACTCTTTTTCGGTATTGCTTACTCTATCAAAGTAATAATGTAAATTTTTTTGAATGTTTTTCGGGTTTTTATACGCCATATCATGATTGCCCCAAATAAAATGCAATCTGTTTTTTATATGAAACTTTTTTAGAAGTAAATACACATTTTTATTGGCTCTAAATACGCTTTTAAAATTAGGATTTTCCCATAATTCATCTCCATCTCCTAGTTCTAAATAGGTAAATTTTTTTTTGTAGTAATGTGTTAATGCATGATGATAAATGTTTCGGTTTCTAGCAAAATCATCAGCAAAACTGTTATTACCACGATGGCAATCGCTAAAAATTATAAATTTAGATTGGTGATTAAATTTAATTTTTTTAGCATTTTTAAATGCGTTTGTAATTCTACTTTGGGCAGACATAAATTTTTATATGAGATGATAAAGATGCTAAAAAAAAGTGACTTCCTATCATTGTTTGTTTGGTTTTTTTAGAAATAGAAATCAAATTGAAAGAAGTTATTAAAAAAGAGGCTTAATAAAATAGTCACAAATATCCCATGTAATTCTGTAACTTTTTTCTTCTGTTGCCTAGATAATAGCTGCTTCATAGCTCTTTTTTGTATCTCTTTTCATTTATCTCAAAACAGATAAAGCCCCTTCTTTAAGCCCAATTTAACTTTATGAAACAGTGTGTTGGTTATAGCAGAATTAGGTATCAAAAGCAGACGTATGAAATCGGGTTGGGATAATCATTGCTTCTTAAATTCAAGTACTAAGTCTAATAAAAGTTAATGTGATTGCCCTGTGATTTCTATATAATTTGTTTTTTAAGATTAATTTTTTTTAAGTTAACTTTGTGTTTTAAAAATATTATCAATAATAAAAACTTTAAATAAATGATATTTACAACACCTATTGTAGCAGGTACAATAGCCTCTATACTTCATGTTGTTTCAGGACCAGATCATTTAGCAGCAGTTACACCTTTAGTCATAGAAGAGAAACGTAAAGCGTGGAGAATTGGTTTGTCATGGGG
>CAMZMA010000195.1 GCA_947311815.1 uncultured Flavobacteriaceae bacterium | reverse complement strand
TAAAAATAAATTTGTAAAACATAAAGACAAAACAATTATGCTTCAAGCAACATCCATTTATTCACAAGGAAATGGTGAGAAATGGAAAGCAAAGAAAATGTTTGATATTATGATGGAAATTTCTAAAACCTCTCTTAAAGTATTAGGAAGTGAAATATTTAATCAAATAACTAAAAAAAACAATTAACAAATGGGAAGAAAAGTTCAACACTCTTTGTTAACTAAAGCAAAGAAAAATAAAAATGACGAGTTTTATACACAACTTTCAGATATTGAAAGTGAACTTAAACACTATAAAAATCACTTTAAAGATAAAGTAGTTTATTGTAATTGTGATGACCCACGTATTAGTAATTTTTTTGAATATTTTGCGTCTAATTTTAAAGAATTAGGACTTAAAAAATTAATCGCTTCTTGCTATCGAGAACAAAAAAACGACTTATTTAATACAGAAAAAAACGAAAATGGTTTTTTCTTTGAATATTCAGGTACAGAAGAAGAAAAAAAGAAACCTAATTCAAATGATATTATTCATTTTAAAGGAGATGGTGATTTTCGTAGTTACGAAAGTATAGAGTTGTTAAAACAATCTGATATTGTAGTAACTAATCCTCCATTCTCATTATTTAGAGAATTTGTAGCCCAATTAGTTAAATACGATAAGAAATTTTTGATAATTGGTAACATTAATGCTATAACCTATAAAGAAATATTCAAATTAATTAAAGGAAATGATGCTTGGTTAGGAATAAATCTAGGTAGAGGAATTTCAGGTTTTATTGTGCCTGAACATTATGAACTTTACGGCACAGAAACTAAAATTGATAGTCTCGGAAACAAAATAATTTCTCCAAACAATTGTTTATGGTTAACTAATTTAGATAATTCTAAACGCCACCAAGATATTACACTAACAAAAAAATACTTTGGAAACGAAAATGATTATCCTAAATATGATAATTATGATGGTATAAATGTTAACAAAACTAAAGATATTCCGTTAGATTACAAAGGTTTTATGGGTGTGCCAATAACATTTTTACATAAATTTAACCCTGAACAGTTTGAAATAATTAAATTTAGAAAAGGTAATAATGAAAAAGATTTATCGATAAATGGGAAGTGTCCGTATTTTAGAATTTTAATAAAGAATAAACGAATACAAACTGAATTTATTGAATTAACTGAAAAGCAAGAAAGCCAGCAGGTAACAAAGGCTATACGTAATTTGGGCATTAGTGATAATCAACAAGTCTATGCAAGTAAATAACATTTGTAGTAAATTGAAAATTTATCGCTTCAAAATCCCAAACTACGCATAGCCAAATCGTTAGGTTTCATTAAAAAAGAAATCGTGCTAATATGAAAATTACTACAAGAAAAGCCAACGCACATTAGGCACATTTGTTTTTTGTCGACACACAAGCCAACTCTAAAAAAACAAAAGAGCCTAATTTTTGCCACCACACAATATAAACAATGACAAAAACTTTAAATCCTAAAATAAAACCATTAAAATCAATTTTATTTTCTTCAAATCTAAAAATTCCTCATTACCAAAGACCATATAAATGGCAAATGAAGAACGTAAAACAATTAATGGAAGATATTATCCAACACAAAGATAAATCTGCATATAGAATTGGAACAATTGTAATTCACAAAGACGAAAAAGGCGATTTAAATATTGTAGATGGTCAACAAAGAATACTTACTTTAACACTCATAGCAACTGCTCTTTTTGAACATCATAAAGACTTGCTTAAACAGTATGAAAAAAGTAATTTATCTATAAGTAATTGGAAAATTGAAAATGATATTTCAAAAGACAATTTAGTTCAAAACTATAATGTTATAAAAGCCAATATCAAGGATTTTGGTGTTGAAGAAATAGATTTTTTCTTCACTCAATGTGAATTTGTTTATATCGAACTTAAAACAATATCGGAAGCATTTCAATTTTTTGATTCTCAAAATTCAAGAGGAAAAGATTTAGAACCTCACGATTTATTAAAAGCATTTCATCTACGAGAAATGAAAAATAATAGTGAGCAAGAAAGAATAGATTCTGTAGAAAAATGGGAATCAGTAGAATCTAAAGAATTGGTTCGCTTTTTTAATGATTACCTTTTCAGGGTTAGAAATTGGTCAAAAGGTAGGTCAGCAAGATATTTCACGAAAAATGATGTTGATATTTTTAAAGGTATATCATTAGATAATCCTAATAACTTTAATTTCATACAACCATATAGAATTAACCATTTTTTTACGGAGCAATACAATTCTGACATTACTCGAAAAATTGATTTAAACACAATTGAATTCCCATTTCAAATAGACCAATTAATAATAAATGGGAAAAGATTTTTTGAATATTTTCATTATTACTCAAAACATATTTTTTCCATTGAAAATGACTTTGAAAAGAATATTGTAAATCATCTTGGAGAAAACAATGAAAGAGCAAAAAATATATTGAAAACTTTGAAGTCTTATGAAGGTAGAAACCGTACAGGTGATAAATATGTAAAAAACATTTTTGATTGTTGTTTACTCTATTATCTTGATAAATTCGGAACACACGATTTAGGAAAAGCAATCGAAAAGTTTTTTTTATGGTCTTACAAATTAAGAATTGAATTGCATTCTGTTCAACTTGCTTCAATTGATAATGCTGGGATGAAAAATAACGGTATTTTCAGAACAATTAGAGAAGCAATTGATACAAAAGACATTAGGCAAAAGAATATAAACTCGCCTAAAGTGAGCAGAGGAACTAAAATTGATGAAATCATCAATCATTTTAAAGAATTAAATAATTGGACACTAAATGACTAATCCTACAGAACATAATATAACAGAAATATTTACTGAAAACGAATACGTTATACCAATTTATCAAAGAAATTACGCTTGGGGAGAATCACAAGTAAATCAATTAATTCAAGACATTTGGGATTCTAAAAATAAAAGTTCCGATTATTATTTAGGCACGTTAATAATTTTTGCAAATCGTCCAGATAATAAATTTGAGACCATTGATGGTCAGCAAAGACTAACAACTCTTTCCCTTCTTCTATCCGTTTTAAAAAATGAACATTCATATAAAATTGAAGGCATTAAGAATGTAAATTTAGATTTTGATAGTAGAAAAAAATCAACCGACACATTAAAAGCGTTATTTGAAAATAAAGATAGAAATAGAAAAGGTTTAAATTCTAATATCCTCAGAGCCTATGATAACATAAATAAGAAATTACGTGAACTTATTGACGAATCTAATCAAAACGATTTTATTAAATTTTGCTCTTTTTTGTTTGAAAAAGTAAAAATATTACAAGTGGCTGTTCCTAATGACACTAACTTAAATCATTATTTTGAAATAATGAACAACAGAGGCGAACAATTAGAAAAACACGAAATTTTAAAGGCTTATTGTTTAGAAAAATTAGAAGATGAAAGTGAAAGAATTGCTTTTGCCAAAGTTTGGGATGCTTGCTCACAAATGGATAAATATGTTCAATATGGTTTTGATATTAATACGCGGAATAGATTATTTGGTAAAGGAGATTGGAATAAACTACCCAAAGACTTTAATGATATAATATCCAAAATTGATAGTAAAATAATTGATACATCAAACGATAATAAAGATATTCTTACTTTAAGTTCATTATTGGAAAACCCAAGTAAGCATAAAATTAATGACTCTTCAAACCAAAAAGATGATGAGAAACCTGAACGGTTTAATACAATCATTAACTTTTCTAACTTTTTACTTCAAGTAATCAGAGTTAGTAAGAATGAAGATGTAAAATTAGATGATAAAGAATTAATTGAAACCTTTAAAAATTACACAAAAACAAATGAAGATGTTCAGAAATTTGGATTTGATTTATTAAAAAGCAAAACTTTATACGATAAATATATAATCAAAAGAGAATTGTATAAAGATGAATGGACACTTAAACAACTAAAGTGTTATGATGACAACAAAGGAAATTATGTAAACTCGTTTAATAATGAAAATGAAAGAATTTTAATGCTTTTATCAATGTTTCACGTTTCGTTTCCAACTTTGATTTACAAACATTGGTTTACTGCTGTACTTAAATATCTTTTTGAAGAAGAGACAATTGAAGATGATAAATATATCAAGTATTTGGAAACTACAAGCGATAAATTCTTTTTTGGTAGGTCAAGCAATAAAGTTGAAAAAGATGATTATTTTGATATAATATTTACAGATTATTCAGTTGATAATTTAATAATAGACCAACAGAACTCTTTGCATAATGGAACAGATGTAAAAAACTTTATTTTTAATAGGTTAGATTATTTAATTTGGAGAGATATTGATATATCTGCAAAGAAAGATTTTAAATTTTCATTTAGAAGTTCAGTTGAACATTATTTTCCTCAACATCCAAAAAACAATGAAGAATTTGAAAGCGACATTAATCGGTTTGGTAATCTTTGTCTAATTAGTAGAAGTAAAAACTCTGAACTTAGTAACTATTCGCCACTTGCAAAAAAAGAGCATTATAGTAAATCGACAGTCGTAGAAAGTTTAAAACAACAATTGATGATGGAATATGAAAAATGGAATAAAGACACTTGTGAAGAACACGAAAATGAAATGATTGAATTATTATTAAAAAAAACAATATAAAAGCCAACGCTAAAGCCATACACATTTGCAATCGCTACAGCCATCGCTTAAAAGCCAAAATTGCAAAAGAGTATGGCTTCTGCCTACGCTACAAATAGGACGGAAAAAATAACGAAAACCTAACAATGTATAAAAATAATAGCGGTTTTAGTGCCAAATTCAAAGTGAGTATCTTTGTACAAAGTTCAGTAATAAATTGAAAGGTTTACGCCTTGAAACCCGCTACTATTCTTATACTAATCGTTGTGTTTAATGCAGAAAACCCTACTTGAAATGAAAAAATAACAAAAATGAGATAATAAAACTCTTAACTATGAAAACAAAAAAACTTTTTTTCGCATTAGTTTTGACCCTTGCACTTGTTTTCACAAGCGAGGCTCAAACAATTACAGAAACAGCAAATGTTTTTACATTTCCTGGGCCTGAGACAACCTTAGCCATTTCT
>CAMZMA010000194.1 GCA_947311815.1 uncultured Flavobacteriaceae bacterium | reverse complement strand
CCACCAATATTATAGGTTTCGGCAGTTTTCCCTATTTTATATACGAGCTCAATACCTTTACAATGATCTAACACATACAACCAATCTCTAATGTTTTTTCCATCACCATAAATAGGAATATTTTTTCCTGAAAGGGCTTTTCTGATAATGGTCGGAATCAGTTTTTCATCGTGTTGTTTAGGCCCGTAATTATTAGAGCAATTTGTGGTAACTACATTCATCCCAAAGGTGTGAAAATAACTTCTTACTAAAAAATCTGACGATGCTTTTGATGCACTGTACGGACTATTTGGTGCATACGACGTTTTTTCTGTAAACAAACCAGTTTCTCCTAAGGTTCCGTAAACTTCATCGGTAGAAATATGATGAAATCTACAATTTTCATATCCTTTTTTATATTGATTTGGTGCATCCATCCAATGTTTTTTTGCGACATCTAAAAGGTTAAATGTACCGAAAATATTGGTTTGTATAAATGCATCAGGATTTGCAATAGAATTATCTACATGCGATTCTGCCGCAAAATGAATGACGCCTTTAACATCATGTTTTTTAAAAAGGTTTTCTATAAAATTACGATCACAAATATCTCCTTTTTCAAACGTATAATTTGGGTTATTTTCTACTTCACGTAGGTTTTTTAAATCGCCTGCATAAGTTAGCACATCAACATTTACAACATGAATATTGGTATTGGCTTCTAAAAAATAAGGAATGAAATTTGAGCCAATAAAACCTGCTCCTCCTGTAATTAAAAGAGTATCCATGTCACTATTTTTTGTAGTTTTCTAGGTAGTTATTTAGTTGTTTTATCAACAAGAAAAGAATCATACCTAAGGCAAACAAAACACCTAATTGAAAAATATAATTTTCTTCTATTCCTTTAATTTCATACCCTACAGATTGAAAATTTGAAATCACATTAATGACTTCTGACTTTTCGGCTTTGTCTTCGCTAATTTCTTTTAAATCGGCATTAATATGTCTTACCGTTTCAAATAATTCTAATTCTTTTGCTCCTTTTTTAGTGCTTCCTACATCTATATTTGTACCTGTAGATTGTTTACTTGCTTCTTTAAGCATTACTGTTCTATATACTTTTGCAAGCGTATCTATTTGGTCTAAATTTTTACGTAAAAGAATATCTGTTCGATGTAAGTTTTCATTGGTTAATTCTTTTACTTTATTAAAATACGGGTTTTTTGTAACCGACTCAATAATAACATCATTCAATTTAGTAAAAACATCATTTTTAGTAGCTTGTACAGTAATGGTTTGAATTTTATAATCATACTCTGTAAACATTTGCTTAAATTGATTAAACGAATAACTTTTTACCGTTAAGGTATCTACAGAAGTAATCAAATCATCATAAGAGGTAATAATATCATTTTCGTTTTTTACAGCGTTGATTTCAAATTTTTTCAAACTTGCAGCATCTGCATTCGATATATTAAATGTTTTTGCTAATAATAAGGTGTCTTTTTGCTTGACTAAATCGTTGTAAAAATTCACATTATTATACAACTGTCTTGCGCTTTCAAAATTGGGTTGTACTTGTAAATCTGCACCAAATCTTTTTTCTTTTTCGAATTCTAAAAACGCTCCTAAAACACCACCTACAATTGCTGCAATTGCCAACTTTACAAAATTGGTTTTGATAAATAAAAGGATGGCAATACAAAAATGAAAAATTCCTTTAAAAATTTTACCTATAAAATTGAAAAGATTAGAAAACCCTTTTCCGATGATTACAAATAAAGAACCTAACTCTATTTCTTCTTCTTGTGGCTGGTTTGGTTTGGTCATTTGGTGTTGTTTGGTTATACAATAACTATAATATCTTGTGTTAAAATATTTGTTCTAATATTCTTTGTGTAATTGCGTATGTTGGTGTTACTCCGCTCATTCCTAACCCTCCTGAAGCCAATGTTGCTCCTGTTTCTAATGGATTATCTGATGCATAATACGCATAACGTACTTGTACATTTTCTGAAATATTTCCTCTAATTTTAGAGGCAGATTGAATGGCTTTTTGATAATGTGCTCCTTCCATTTCTAATCCGATAACATTCCAAGTAGAATCGTGGAAAAAGGTTAACAAATCTTTGTTTTGTAATGATGTTCCTAAAACCGACACCATTGCGCCATCAAAAACTTCTACTCCAAAGCCTTCTAAATCTGCTTTTGTCAACTCGTTTTTAAACGGATAATTATCGGCAGTTCCTTCAAAAATATGTGCAGACGGAATCATAATATCTCCTTTGCCGCCTTCTAATATTCCTGCTTTTCCCATAATTGACACAGATTTTACATCTAAATGTATTTCTTTGTTTTGTACTTTATAGGGTTTTAGCAATTCATCCATCGTTTCATACGCTTGCTCACCGAAAGCATAATCCATAACAATAATAACAGGTTTTTCTCCTTTCGAATTCTTTATTGCAAACGCCGAATTTCCTCCTTTTATTTTATCAATATCAATTATTTGCACATTAATATTGGTTCCTGAGGTATCTTTGAGGTAAATCAATCCGTTTTTTGAGGCGTGATTTTTTACTTTTACCTGTAAGGGCTTACTGTTTTCATTACTTAACAATTCAAATAATTTAAACCCTTTATTTGTTTTTGCTTTTTCTTTAATAGCAGATTCTGCATAAATTGCATTTAACACACTGTGCATATTGGCACTAATAATATGAATCGGACGCTCTAATAAATTATTTTCTAGCAAGGTTTTTTTGATGTTATTTGCCCAAATTTCGCCATAAATATGATGTCCAATTTCTTCAATTAACACAGAACTGAACGTAATTACACGCTTCTTATTTTCTAATGATTCTTTAATTGCCAAATGCCCTAACCAATAAATTAATTGAAAAAATCTATCAGGATTTTCATCCGTAGAAAAGTTTTTATACACCGCCACCACTTCTTCATAGGTTCTTCCTAAAATATTACCTAAATGTACAATAACTACTTCTCTTTCTTCATTAGAAATCGACTTGTTGTTTACGACTATATCTTCTAAATTTTTCCATTCTCGCAAGCAATCTTTTCCATCATTTATAAGTACTTTGTCTTTTATTTTGTGCGATTCTATAAACAAAAAGGTTAAATGCGTTAAAATATCATAGATTTCAGATCTTCCTCTGGTAATCTCAATATTCATTTGATCTTTATCAATTCGGTAACAATTTCTTCGTCTTTTTGGCGGAATAATCGTTTTAAAATGCGAGTTTTTATAGCCTTCATCTGAGGTTAAATTGATAAACTGACATTCTTCAATTCCTTCTGGTAAACGCTCAATAATATATACCAATCCGTTTAATTCTACTTTATCTTCGGCAATAGAACCATAAATTTCTGGGCGCAAAGACAGTAATGATTTACGCAACGTTTCGCCAGAAACTCCCATCGGTTTGTAAAAACCTCTACTAAATAAATGGCGCATAGAAATGTATAATTTTTCTATCGCATTGGTAGATTCTTGAGCTCTTGATCTTTTTTTAATTTTCGACATACTTTTATTTTAACCTGCAAAGGTACAATAATCGTTTTAATTGATTAATTTAATGATAATATTTTACGATATTTCTGTTGATTTTTTAGCAACTGAACCGCTTTTTTAATGGTTTTATCTTTTTTAAGTTGATGCGCATATTTACCTTCTTCATAAAAAACCTGTGCTACAATTTTATCTTCTAACAATTTAGAAATAATGTCTTTGTTTTTATTGATTTCGTTAATTTTTTCTTTTTTTAACGCTTGTATAATTTTTTGATAATTATCCGTAACTCTTCCTTTTTTATCTACGGATGCATAAGCTTTTTGAAACAATTTTTCTTGTTGCGTAACAAACAAGGTGTCTTTTGTCAATAAATAATTTGTAAACTGCTTAAAATTGGCATCAGAAAAAGAAAAATTTTCTTTGTTGATAGATGAGTTTTTAGCTACAAAATCAGTACTGAAATTAAAAAGAGTTCTTGAACGGAGTAGTATTTTTGTTGCATCGGTTTGTTTAGAAAAATTCATTTTCACATCGGGCATTACACCACCACCATCATATACCGTTCTGCCGTTTTGAGTTTTAAAACTACTTACTGTTCCGTCAGAAAACTTAGGCACTTTACCTGTTTTTACATCTCTATTTGCATAATCTAACTCTTGTATGCAACGTCCACTAGGTGTATAGTACTTAGAAATGGTTGCTTTTAATTGCGTGCCATAAGTCAATTTAAAATAACGTTGTACCAAGCCTTTCCCGAAAGAGCGTTCGCCCATAATTACAGCCCTATCATAATCTTGCAATCCGCCGCTTACAATTTCTGATGCTGATGCAGACCGCCCATTTACCAAAACAACTATCGGGATTTCTAGATCTAATGGTTCTTTATTTCCTTTATAAGTTCTGCTATTTTTTTTGATTTTCCCTCTGGTTTTTACCACAACACTTCCTTTAGGAACAAAAAAATTGACAATATTTATACTTTCGTACAAAGAACCTCCAGGATTGTATCGTAAATCGAACACCAACTTGGTCATTCCTTTTTTCTTTAGGGTTTTAAACGCTTTTTTTACTTCTTTTGATGCTTTTGCATTAAAACGAGTTAAGACAATATAACCTGTTTGCTCATCAATCATATCAAAAAACGGCACAGGATTTACAGTTATATTTCCTAGAGTAATCTCAACAGGAATGAATGTACCTTTCCTATTAATAATCAATGATTTTTTGGTATTCGGAACACCTTTTAACTGACTAGATAAGATATCTCTTTCTAAATTCAGCAAAGAAAAATCGTCAATTTTTGTAATAACATCGCCTACTTTCAAACCTGCTTTATCAGCAGGATCTCCTTTGTTTATTTTCGATAAAATAATTCCTTGTTTGGTATAATATACCGAAACTCCGATACCCCCATACTCTCCTTCTCGTCTTATTCTCGCATCTTCAACATCTTGCTCGTTGTAAAAATTAGTATAAGGATCTAAATTTTTTAAGGTGTTTTTTATTGCTTTGTTGGTAAATTCTGCAGGATTTATTTCGTTTACATAGTTAATGTTCAATTCTTTAAACAACGTAGTATAAATCTCTAATTGTTTAGCAATTTCAAAAAATTTAGATTTGAATGAAAACGAAACTACGATAGCAGTTAGTAAAAATCCGACAAATAATTGTTTTTTAAATTGTTTTCTCATGTTGGTTTGTTTTAATTTCATCGACAAAAACCTGAAGTAATTTTATCATTTTTTTTTCTAAAGAAGCGTATTCCCATTCGTCTTTGGCAAGATAAGAAATCATATACACATACGGTTTATCAATCGCATCATAAACAATATACTTGTTTTTTCGATACGTTTCTCGCATCAACCTTTTTATTTTATTTCTATCTACTGCTAATTTAAAATTTCGTTTAGGTACAGAAACCCCTGCCCTACTCGGGTAATTTGAATCATGTTTTGTCTGTAAATACATCATCTTTAACGGAAAAACCTTGACAGATTCTCCTTCTTCATAAAGCCTTTTTATCAGCTTTCTGCTCTTTAATCGTTCTTGTTTTCCTAAGGTAAACTTCATCTTTACAAACTTAATGCAAAAGTTGTATTTCTAAACCCAAATTAATTATTATTTTTGACCTATCAAATTTAAAATGAATGAAAGCCGATTTATTTCAAGCTCCAGATTATTATCAATTAGATGATTTATTAACTGAAGAGCATAAATTAATTAGAGATGCTGCCCGAGAATGGGTAAAAAGAGACGTCTCTCCAATTATTGAAGACTATGCACAACGTGCTGAGTTTCCTACACAAATTATAAAAGGATTAGCAGAAATTGGTGCTTTTGGCCCGTACATTCCAGAAGAATATGGTGGTGCAGGTTTAGACCAAATTTCTTACGGATTGATTATGCAAGAAATTGAACGTGGCGATTCTGGCGTACGTTCTACCGCTTCTGTACAATCATCTTTAGTGATGTATCCTATTTATAAATACGGTAGCGAAGAGCAACGTAACAAATATTTACCAAAATTAGCTTCTGGCGAAATGATTGGTTGCTTCGGATTGACAGAACCTAACCATGGATCAAATCCAGGAGGAATGGAAACCAAATTTAAAGATATGGGCGACCATTATTTATTAAATGGTGCAAAAATGTGGATTTCTAATGCTCCTTTTGCTGACATTGCCGTAGTTTGGGCAAAAAATGAAGAAGGCAGAATTCACGGATTAATTGTAGAACGTGGTATGGAAGGGTTTTCTACTCCAGAAACACACAACAAATGGTCTTTACGTGCCTCTGCAACTGGCGAGTTAATTTTTGACAATGTTAAAGTACCTAAAGAAAATTTATTACCAAAAAAATCTGGTTTAGGCGCTCCGTTAGGATGCTTAGATTCTGCACGTTTTGGTATTGCTTGGGGTGCAATTGGTGCTGCAATGGACTGTTATGATACTGCTTTACGTTACTCTAAAGAACGTATTCAATTTGGTAAACCGATTGGAGCTTTTCAATTACAACAAAAAAAATTAGCCGAAATGATTACCGAAATTACCAAAGCACAATTATTAACGTGGCGTTTAGGTGTATTACGTAACGAAGGAAAAGCAACCTCTGCTCAAATTTCTATGGCAAAACGAAATAATGTAGATATGGCAATTACGATTGCTAGAGAAGCAAGACAAATGTTAGGCGGTATGGGAATTACTGGCGAATATTCTATTATGCGTCATTCTATGAACTTAGAAAGTGTGATAACCTACGAAGGAACTCACGATATTCATTTATTAATTACAGGAATGGATGTTACAGGTTTAAACGCTTTTAAATAGACACCGTTCACTTATAAAAAAAGCTGTTTATTTTTTTTTAACAGCTTTTTTTATTTTGAAAAAATATTTTTCTCGTGCCTGAGAAACTACCTTGTGCCTCCATGTCCTTTTACAACTACAAAAAGAATTTTAACATTTAAGTATAGAAATCTGAATTGGTTACTGATGTATCTTTCTGTAATTTATTTACTATTTTTTTAATGATGAAAACGGCTACAAATCCTCCAAAAAAAGAAACAAAACTATTGATTGCAAATAACTGATAATTTACAATTCCCTTATCAACAATATTTTGTGGTGAAAAACCAAGTCTGCCTAAAAATTTAATAAAAAAGATGCTTCCAAAAACACCTGCAATGGTATTTCCTATCACATCAAAAGAGTTGTTTTTTACAAGAATTTTGGTACTATTTCCGCCTAAAATCCCCATAAAAATACTGATTAACGAAACCAATGTTGCTGTCATCACATTTTATTATTAATGTCCGTAATCCATCTCATCTACCTTTCCTTTTCTGAGTCTATGTTGTATGATTAGATACAGAACAACGAGTAATAAACCTACAATTCCCCAAAAAGAAGCGACAGAAAGCCCGTAACTATTTATTGTTGTGTTATAGATTGTTAATGACGAATTTATACTGTTTGACGATGGTAAAATTGATGGAAACATCGATGCTAAAGACGAACTAATACCGCCAGCAATTACCAAAGAAGAAAACAATAAAGGTATCCATTCTTTGTTCACTTTTTTCACAAAAAACAACCCAATAACTCCTGTGAAATAGATAATAGGAAAAAGAATTAAATAAGGCTTATCGGCAAAATTATCTAAAGAATTAGGTCTTACAATTTCCCAAACTACTAACGAGAAAATAGTTAAAAATGCTAGTGCAATTGTTAATTTGAATCTCACTTTTTTTAACTGCTCATTAATCGATGAGTTTGTTTTCAAAATAATCCAATTAGCACCATGAATTGCTAAAGTAACCACAGCTATAATTCCGATAATAATAGTAAACCAATCTATAACCCCTGGATGTGCAGTTAAAGGACTAAAACTACTGTTCCAAAGTGGTAAAAAGAAATAATGACCTTCGTAAGCAGAAACCCCATTTTCTACACCTCCTAAATTAACACCTCTAACAATATTACCCAATGCAATACCAAAAAAGAGTGCTAACAACAAACTTGAAACTCCAAAGGACTTATCCCAAATATCTTTCCACATTTGGTATTGAAACTGACTTCTAAATTCTAACCCGATGGCTCTAAAAACAATTAACCAAAGCACAATAATTAACGGCAAGTAAAATCCGCTAAAAACCGATGCATAAAATGTAGGAAATGCCATAAACAACATACCGCCAGCAGCTACCAACCACACTTCGTTAGAATCCCAAAACAAACCTGCCGATTTTGCAATAACCTCTTTGTCTTTTTCTGATTTTGCGAAGAATAAATGAATAATTCCTGCGCCAAAATCATATCCATCTAAAATAAAAAATACAATTAAAAAAAGAGCGATTATACTATACCAAAATATTTCCATAATTAATGTGTTTGGTGTTTTGGACCTTGATGAATTGTTTTACCTACCAATACTAAAAATAACAAACCGAGTAACATATACAATGCTACAAAACCAAGTAAGGTAAACAATGTATTTCCTGAAGATACTGTGGGCGATACACCATCAGCAGTTTTTAATAAACCATAAACTAAATAGGGTTGTCTGCCCAATTCTGCCACATACCAACCTGTTATATTGGCGATATACGGAAACGGAACTAAGAACATAATAACCCATAATAATGGTTTGATGGTGAATAATTTTTTACGCCATAAAAAGAAACCTGCCAAAAACATAATTCCTATAAAAATCGTTCCTAAACCTACCATAATATGGTAAGAATAATACAAAGCGGGTATATTTGTAGGCAATTCTTCTTTTTTAAATTGATCCATTCCTTGTATTTTCTTGTCCCAATCTTGATAGGTTAAAAAACTTAAAATGTTAGAAACCGCAATTTTATTATCCAACTTTTTTTCTACCATGTTTGGTTGCCCAATCAATACAATTTCTGCTCCTGCTTCTTCGGTTTCAAAAATCCCTTCCATCGCTGCAAATGAAGCGGGTTGGTATTTTGCTACGTTTTTCGCATTCCAATCTCCCGTAGGAAACGCAATTAATAAACTAGAAATTAATCCGAAGATAACACCTGTTTTTAAAAAGAGTTTCCCGTATTCGATATTTTTTTGACGTAATACATAAAATGCACCTATACTTGCTACTACAAATGATGATGTTACTACAGATGCTACTTGATTGTGTAAAAAAGCGGGTAATAACCACGGATTTGCAAACAACTCAGAAAAATGCGTGAGCACATATTTACCATTGTCTAAAATTTCATATCCAACAGGATGTTGCATCCACGCATTGGTGGCTAAAATAAACCATCCGCTTGCCCAAGAACCAAGAAAAACGAGAAAACCTGTTAAAAAATGGAGTTTTTGTCCCATTAATTTTTCACCAAAAATAAAAAGTGCTAAAAAGGACGATTCTAAAAAGAATGAAAACAATCCTTCCATAGCTAAAGTTTGCCCGATAATACTCCCTGTAAGTTCAGAAAATTTTGCCCAATTGGTACCAAATTGAAATTCCATAGGAATTCCTGTTACTACGCCCATGGTAAAATTGATGGCAAAAATTTTCATAAAAAACTTTGCCGCATCATTGTATTTTACTGATTTTGTTCTGAGAAATTTCCACTTAAAAAAGACAATCATTAAAGAAAGCCCCATTGTTAATTGTGGAAAAATGTAGTGAAAAGTAATCGTAAATGCGAATTGCAAACGATCGTAAAAAAGCATATCATCCATTTGTGCCTGAATTTTTATGCAAAGTACGACATCTTTTTTTTAACTAAGTGTAACAAAGATTACCAAACAAAAAGAAATAGCTACTTCCGCAACTATTCCTCTAACTAATTATTAAGAGTGTTTTTTTATTTCTTTTTACCTCCTCTTAAAAAAAGAAGCAACATAACAACCAAACCAATACAAACAAGTGCAAATACACCAATTACAAAAACACCGTTACTCCAATTTGCTAATGATAAAGTTAATTTTAACATTTTAATTCTTTTTTAAATTACACCTTACAAAGGTATATCGGTTTAACTATTTAAAACATGATATTTATCAAGTTTAGTAATTTTCTTCAAGTAAAGAAATCAACTGATTTTTTTGTACGACACCAGATTGTCGCCACAATTGTTTTCCGTTTTTAAAAAGTATCAATGTTGGCACCCCTCTAACTTGGTATTTTGTAGATACTGCTTGGATTTTATCAACATTAATTTTAATAATAGCGGCTTT
>CAMZMA010000193.1 GCA_947311815.1 uncultured Flavobacteriaceae bacterium | reverse complement strand
TTATCAGTACCTGCATATTGGCGTATGCGTGCAATGGGTAATTGTAAGTTATAATGTGCCGCTATAGATGCCAAACAAGTAGCACCGCAATCTGTAATATCATGTTGTTTTATGGTAGTTTTTGCCATTTTCTTGTTTCTTTGTCGCAAAGAAATAAGAAAATGGCAAAAACTACCCTAAAACAACATGATATTACAGATTGCGGTGCTACTTGTTTGGCATCTATAGCGGCACATTACAACTTACAATTACCCATTGCCCGCATACGCCAATATGCAGGTACTGATAAAAAAGGTACAAATGTATTGGGTTTAATAGAAGCTGCAGAAAAATTAGGTTTCGAGGCAAAAGGGGTACGAGGCGAGTTAGACAGTTTGTTTAAAATACCAAAACCTGCCATTGCACACATTATTGTAAAAGAACAATTGCAACATTATGTGGTTATTTACGAGGTAACCAAGCAGTATATAAAAGTAATGGATCCTGGCGATGGAAAAATTCATAAAAAAACACACGAAGATTTTTCAAAAGAATGGACAGGGGTTTTAGTGTTGTTACTACCCAAAGAAGAATTTACCACAGGTAATGAAAAAGTATCGGTACTAAAACGTTTTTGGTTTCTATTAAAGCCCCATAAATTTGTTCTGTTACAAGCGTTTATTGGTGCTATTGTATATACTCTTTTAGGTTTTTCTACGTCTATTTACATTCAAAAAATAACTGATTATGTGTTGGTGGGTGGCAATACAAAACTCTTAAATTTATTGAGTATTGTAATGCTTATCCTTTTAGTGGTTCGGGTTATTATTGGCGTGTATAAAGATATTTTTCTCATAAAAACGGGGCAACAAATAGATGCGCGTTTAATTTTAGGCTATTACAAGCATTTACTAAAATTACCACAGCAGTTTTTTGATACGATGCGTGTAGGAGAAATTATTTCTCGCATAAACGATGCCGTTAAAATTAGAATGTTTATCAATGAAGTTTCTTTAAGTTTAACCGTAAACGTGCTCATTCTTTTCTTTTCCTTCGGATTGATGTTTATGTATTATTGGAAATTAGCGGTAATTATGCTGTTAGTAATACCATTGTATTTAACAGTTTACATTATTATAAACAAACTGAACAAAAAAACAGAACGTAAAATTATGGAGCGTTCTGCTGAGTTAGAAAGTCAGTTGGTAGAATCTTTAAACGCTATGGGAACGATTAAGCGTTTTGGTTTAGAAAGTTTTGCGAATATAAAAACAGAAACTCGGTTTATTAGTTTGTTGCAAATTGGGTATAAATCGGCTTTAAACTCAGTGTTTTCTGGTACGTCAACCAGTTTTATTGCACAATTATTTACCATCGTGTTGTTGTGGAGCGGTTCTTATTTTGTAATTGAAAGGCAAATAACCGCAGGAGAACTAATGTCTTTTTATGCAATTATTGGTTATTTTATGAATCCTGTTGCTAGTTTAATCGGTGCAAACAAACAAATACAAAATGCTTTAATTGCTGCCGACCGTTTGTTTGAAATTATGGATTTAGAACGAGAAGAAAATACACAAAAAGTAGTGCTTTCTAAAGAAAAAATAGGTGACATTAATTTTACAAATGTGGCATTTAGATACGGTACAAGAGTACAGGTATTTACTGATTTTAATTTAAAAATTAATAAAGGAGAAATTACAGCTATTGTTGGCGAAAGTGGTTCGGGTAAATCTACCCTTATTTCTTTATTACAAAATTTATATCCGATACAAAAAGGGCAAATTACTATTGGTAATTTAGATTTAAAATACATAGAAAACGAAAGCTTACGAGATTTGGTAAGTGTTGTGCCTCAAAAAATAGATTTATTTGCGGGTAATGTAATCGATAATATTGCAGTGGGAGATTTTACGCCAAATATGGAGCTAATTATCAGTATTTGTAAATCCATAGGAATACTCGAATTTATAGAAACCTTACCCAATGGGTTTAATACCTATTTAGGAGAAAATGGAGCAACACTTTCTGGTGGTCAAAAACAACGAATTGCCATTGCAAGAGCTTTGTACAAACAACCCGAAGTATTGGTGTTAGACGAAGCAACCTCTTCGCTAGATTCTACTTCAGAAAATTACATACAAAAAGCGATACAGCATTTACGAGAACAAGAAAAAACGATTATCATTATCGCACACAGGTTAAGCACCGTTGTAAATGCAGACACTATTGTGGTTTTAGAACAAGGAATGGTTTTGGAACAAGGAAATCATCAAGAATTATACAAAAGTAAAGGGCATTATTATCATTTATGGCAACAGCAAATACCTGTTTTATCATCTTAAACTTACAAAAACCCTCTTCTAAAAAAATTATAAATAGACTGAAAATCTGCTGTAAAAACAAATCTGATTTTTTGGGAGTAGGCGTTTTGAGTTATTTCCCAACCATTGTTAGAATACAACGGAAAGTAAATTTCAAAAATACTGTGTACAAAGTTAAGTCTAACACCATTTTCATAGCCGAAAAAGAGGTTTTGACCTTTGTTTTTTAAGAAAGCAACATCATTATATACTTCTATCCATCGCCATAAACCAATACTTGCATTGGTAGAAAGCATAAATTGATTGGCAAAACGTGTAGATAAAACCGATTTAAAACCACCTTCTGACACGATGAATTGTTGACTGATAAAACCTGATTCTTCAGATCTACCTAAATAACCTAATTCAAACAAATAATCATTCGATTTGTCTAAGCCAAAACTAAAATAATTACTAGTAGTTGTGTTGCTAAGAAAAGCGCCTGCAAAAACTCTAAAATCTAATTGTCTATTACTTGCTGTTAGTTTTCTGAAACGAATATCTGTAGATAATTTTGTAAAACTTTTGCTAAATTCGGTGTTAAATCCATAGGCGAAACCTTTAATAATATCAGGATTGCTATAAAAATATTTTACGCTTAAAACACTGTACTTATCCTTTTCGGTTTTTGTGGTACCAAAAGCTATTTCTTTGTTAATATTTACAATTTTTGCGACGATAGATTTTTGCCCAACATCTCTCAAACTTTTTCTATTGAAAACAAAATCGATATAAGGAATAAAAGAATTATAAGATAAATTTGGTGCGTAATGCAAGCTGCTACCTACAATACCATATTTTATTTTGTACAAAGAAGAGTTTTCAAAAAACTGATTGTAAATCACCGAAAAAGAACCTGCCAACGTGTTTGTTTTTGTAGCATAAGCAGGGGCTAATTTAAATTCTAAATTACGTGCAATTAGTGGTTTGTTGTGTAGTTTTGCGGCTATGATAAAACCATCGTAATAATTGTATTTTAGCTCTGGTTGGTAATAGATTTGATTGTAATATGGGTCTTCGATATCTTTTAAAAACTTAAATTGTATGGGTTTTCCTAACAAGCTAGGTTTTGTTTTTTCCAATTGTTTAAGG
>CAMZMA010000192.1 GCA_947311815.1 uncultured Flavobacteriaceae bacterium | reverse complement strand
GCGTTGGTAAGTTCATCGCTTCTTTATAGCCAATTACTTTTTTACCGTCTTGTGGTAAACTTGGTAACTCTCTTGAGCGAGCACCAGTAGCAATAATAATGTGTTTTGCACTGTATTCGGTCACTTTGCCGTCAGCATCAGTAACATCAACTTTTTTGCCTGTTTTTATTTTTCCAAAGCCATCAATAATATCGATTTTATTTTTCTTCATTAAAAACTGAACGCCTTTACTCATTGCTTCTGCAACACCACGGCTACGTTTTATAACGGCGTTAAAATCTTTATCAATCGCTTCTGCTTTTAATCCGTATTCATCAACATGTTTTAAATAATCGAATACTTGAGCAGATTTTAATAAGGCTTTGGTAGGAATACAGCCCCAGTTTAAGCAAATTCCGCCTAAATGTTCTTTTTCTACTACTGCGGTTTTAAATCCTAATTGAGAAGCTCTAATTGCGGTAACATATCCGCCTGGGCCACTTCCTATAATGATAATATCGTAGTTCATAAGTCTTAAATTTGATGTGTGTTTTGTCTAATTATAGTGCGAAGTTACAAAGATTTTGAGTAAAAAAACTGAATTTTAAAGAAGAAATCTTTAAATTGCTTACCTAAATAAAAAATAAATAAAATGGGATTATTAGACGGATTAAAAAAATTATTTGGTACAGCCAAACAAGTAGCAGATAAAGCTGTTGATGAAGTAAAAGACTTAGCAGAAGACGCAATGGAAGCAACTAAAGATGTGCGTGAAAAAGCAACAGAAATGGCAGGAGATGCTTTCGAAAAAGTAAAAGATGTTGCAGAAGATGTTGCAGAAGAAGCAAAAAATTTAGCTGATGAAGCAATGGACGCAACAAAAGACTTAAGAGAAAACGCTGCTGAAATGGCTACAACTGCTTTTGATAAAGCGAAGGATGTTGCTAGCAATGTTGCCGAAACAGCCGAAAATGCCTTTGAAAAAGCCAAAGACGTAGCAAAAGATGCTGTTGAAACAGTTTCTGATAAAGTAGAAAATTTAGTAGAAGGTGATAAAGAAACTGAAGAAGAGGAGTAGTTTTTTCTTTATAAGATAAAAAGGAGTGCTATTTTATGGCGCTCCTTTTTTGTTTTTAGACTCAATTTTGTGTTAAAAAAAACAGTTGAGTTACTCAAAAAATTGATGAAATTTCTCGAACTTCATGGTTAAAATATCTTGTTGCTTTTTAGCATTTTTAATGTTTTGAGCAGCGATAAGTAAATGCATATTTCCTTCAATATTATTAAAGAATTTATGGAGCTCTTTAAATAAAGCATCATTGTAGCTATCGTCCATAATAATGGTTTTGGCATTTTTAAACACATCATTTCCTAACTGTTGATACTCTTTTACATCGGTTGAAGTGAAATTGGCTAATTTTTTTGAGATAGCTTTTACTTTATCAATAGTCGCAGATTTTAATTTCCACTTTTTACCATTGTTTAGCTCCAATCCTTTTTCTTCTTCCATTTTTGGCATTTTACCAAAATCCATATCAAATAATGTTTCGGCAATAATTTTTACATCAGCTTCATCATAAGGCATTTTGGTCATCAAATTAAATTTTCTAATAGCTCCTGGCATTAGCGTATTTTCTTTTGATGGATTTTTAACCCAAGAAACAATTGCTTTTGTAAAGGCTTCTTTGGTAGCGTATTGTGGTTTGTAATGTTCTTGTACTTTTGCCATTGGAGGCGCAATCATACTTCCTCTTTTAGACGGGTCAGGTTTTGCTGTATGACAAATAAAACATTTTTGTTCCATTAATTTATATCCTTTAGAAGAGATAGAGGCAGTTACCGTTTTTTTAATTTTTGTAGTTTTCTTTTCTTTTTTTTCTGATGTACAGCTTGCAATACTTAAACCGATTAGAACGATAAAAAGGTGTTTTAGTTTCATAATTGTAGTTTGTTTATTTTCTGTAAAAATAGTCTATTTTTTTGGTGTTGTAAGTTACAATTGTTACAAAAAGAGGTTGTTAGTTGTCTTTCTTTTTTGTGTATCCTTTAATAATTGCTTTTAAACGCTCTTTGTTTTTTATTTTTTGCAGCTTTACTTTGTTTACTTTTTGATGCATTAATTTAGAGTGTTTTGCTTTGTTTACGGTGTTTTTTGCTTTTCCTTTTTTTGCCATTAGATGTTTGCTTTTATCATTCTGTCATTGCCAGAGAAATCTTTTTTTAGTGTGATGTTTTTAAATCCTTTTTCAGCTAACATGTTTACAGTTTCTTTTCCTAAATATTGATTGATTTCAAAGAATAATAATCCGTTTTTTGTTAGATGATTTTTAGCCAAATCAGCAATTTTATTGTAAAATAGTAAGGGGTTTTCATCAGAAACAAACAAGGCAATATGAGGTTCGTTTTGTAAAACATTATTATTGATTTCTGTTTTTTCTAATTCGCGAACATATGGCGGATTGGAAACGATGAGGTCGAATTTTACATCATTTCGAGGCGTTTGCGACGTAGTAATTTCGTTTTTAGAGAGAGATTGCTTTGTTGCACTCGCAATGACGTGGTTTTTTGCAATGACGTTTCCCTTGTCATTACGAGGAGTTTGCGATGAAGTAATCTCATTAAATGAGTCAATCTTTAAAATATCCGCTTCAAAAAAAGAAACTGCAACTTCGTTAAGTTGAGCATTTTTTTGAGCAATTTCTAAGGCTTTTTTAGAAATGTCAATAGCAGAAATAGTTGCATTTGATACATTTTTAGCCAAAGCAATCGGAATGCATCCTGTGCCTGTGCCAATGTCTAAAACATGTAATTTTCGCTCTTTTGTCTTGTATCTTACGTCTTGAGTCTTACGTCTTGTTTCTTTATTCTTCTCTCTCGTTTCTTTTACTTCAATGAGAATCCAATCCACTAATTCTTCAGTTTCTGGTCTCGGAATTAAGGTGTTTTTATCAACCAAAAAAGGTACATCGTAAAACTCGGTTTTTCCTAAAATATATTGAATCGGTTCTTCTTTTAGCAATCGTTCGGTGCTTTTTTTTAATAGAGAGAACACATCCGAAGGAATTGTAATATCAGCTTTCATAACCGTGTCAATTCGTTTAAAATCTAGAAATTCTTCCATCAAAATAAAGAAAAAAGAATCAATTTCAGTAGTTGGATACGTGTCTTTTAGAAGATTAGAAAAGTATAATTTAAATTCTTTGATAGACATTTACAGCTCTTTTAGCATCCATAAATTACACGAAAAATGACCTGTGTTTCCCATGCGTTCTGTTAAAGATACAAATCCGTTTTTTTTGTACAAAGCTCTGGCAGATTCCATGTAAGGCAAGGTCTCTAAATAACAATTTTCAAAGTTGAATTCACTCGCTTTTTTAAGACAAGTATTAATCATTTTACTTCCCAAACCTTTCCCTCTGGCAATAGGTAAGAAGTACATTTTTTGTAATTCGCAGGTGTTACCATCGTAATTTTCTAGAGGAGCAATTCCGCACCCGCCCACAATTTTTTGTTGGTATTCTATCACAAAATACGTTTTTTTAGGATGATTATAGGTTTCAAACATGCAATCTAAGGCTTTGTCTTCATAAGCGGTACCTACTTTTGGTACGCCAAACTCTATTAAAACTGCTCTAATTACGTGTGCAATTTGTTCGTTATCTTGAGGTTTTATTTCTCTAATAATAAAATCATTTGGTGTCATAGGAATCACTATTTTTGCAAGAGCAAGTTACCTAATTTTTTAAAATAAATAGAGATGAAAAAAGGACTTTATTTTTTAACTTTTGTTTTGTTGATGAGTAGTTGTACCGTGAATAAAAAACCCGTTTTTGTAAAAGTAGATCATATAAAATTGATTAGTGCAAATGCAGGTTTAATTGTGTTGCATGCCGATGCTTTTTTAAAAACCCAAACAGTATTGGTGGTAAAATTGCTACCGATGCCATTAAAGTGATTGTAAACGGGGCAGAAGTTGCACAGGTTTCATCAAAAGAATTTAAAGTGCCTGCAAAAAAAGAATTTGCCATTCCATTAGTAGTTGAAATTCCAACTAGACAGATTTTTAAAAATAATAAAAACGGAATTTTAAGTGGTTTACTGAATTCTATATTAAACAAATCAATCAAAGTACAGTTTAAAGGAGAATTGCGATACAAAGTTTTGGGCTTTTCTAAAGTATATCCGATTGATAAAACGGAGGAAATAAAATTATAAATCGCTCAATGAATCATCAAAAGTACATGCAACGATGCTTGCAAATTGCTAAAAACGGTATGGGCACTACACGCCCGAATCCATCTGTAGGCGCAGTTATTGTTTTAGATGATGTTATTATAGGCGAAGGCTTTACATCGCCTTATGGCGAAAATCATGCAGAGGTAAATGCCATTAATTCGGTAACCGATACATCGGTGTTAAAAGAGGCGACGATATATGTAACTTTAGAGCCTTGTGCGCATTTTGGTAAAACGCCACCTTGTACCGATTTAATTGCAAAACATCAGCTAAAAAATGTGATTATTGGTTGTGTAGATACCAATAGTTTGGTGGCAGGTAAAGGAATTGAGCATCTAAAAAAATCGGGTTGCAATGTAACGGTTGGTGTTTTAGAAGATGAATGCAAAGAACATCACAAACGATTTTTTACGGTTCAAAATAAAAAACGTCCTTATGTTATTTTAAAATGGGCGGAAACCAAAGACAGATTTATCGCTCCAGATAAAAAAGAAGCGCAAAAACCAGTTTGGATAAGTAACAATTATTCGCAGCAAATTGTACACAAATGGCGAAGCGAAGAACACGCTATTTTGGTGGGAACAAATACGGTGATTGCTGATAACCCGAAGTTAAATATACGTAGTTGGTCAGGTAATAATCCTGTGCGAATAGTGTTAGATAGAGGTTTGAGAATACCAAAAAACGCTCATGTTTTTAACAAAAGTATTCCGACAATTGTTTTTATAGAAAAAAGAGGAGAAAAACTAAAATCAACTGAAAAAAACACCACTTTTGAGGTGATTGATTTTTCTAATAATGTTGCCAAACAAATTGTAACAATACTTTTTAAACACAAAATACAGTCTG
>CAMZMA010000191.1 GCA_947311815.1 uncultured Flavobacteriaceae bacterium | reverse complement strand
GCGAATTAATATACGACAGTAAAGATACCAACAGAGCACTAAAAGCATCGTTTGGTGCTTTCTTAGGATTTTTAGCTTCGATAACCATCAAATTTTCGATTGCTACCGTTTATTTTGTACTTTTTATTATAAAATTTTGGGAGTATAAAGCGGCTATTTTTTAAAAACATTGTTGGCAGAAAGGTTAGCCCCGATTGAAGTGGCATCCTTTTTTACTTTCTTAAAAAAGTAAAAAAGATAGAACGGAAAGCGGGAAATAGCTACAAAATAAAAAGCAAAAAAAAGCAACCCATTTAAGGGAAGCTTTCCATTGGTTAACAAAACCACGACACTTTTATGAAAGTGCCAAAACAACACAACTAAATGCTGCTTAAAAATAAACAGCCTGCAAATATACACTCTTTTTTGAAATCACCAAATTTTATTTTCAATACTTTTTTACACCTACTTCTTCGTTGTTTAATCTTGTAATAGATTGTATCTTTGCGCCTTTAATAAACGATTATATATAAAAATCAATGCAATTATCAGAGCAAGAAGTTGTACGTAGAGAAAAATTGGTAAAATTACGTGCGTTAGGTATCAATCCGTATCCCGCAGATTTATTTCCTGTCAATCACAATTCTAAACAAATTAAAGATGATTTTTTAGAAGGAAAACAGGTAATTATTGCTGGTAGATTAATGTCGCGTAGAATTCAAGGAAAGGCTTCTTTTGCCGAATTACAAGATGCTAACGGACGCATACAAGTTTATTTTAACAGAGATGAAATTTGTACTGGCGATGATAAAACCATGTACAATGAAGTGTATAAAAAGCTCTTAGATATTGGTGATTTTGTAGGAATTGAAGGCGAATTATTTACCACAAATGTGGGACAAAAAAGTGTACGTGTTCAAAAATTTACCTTACTAAGTAAAGCATTACGACCTTTACCTTTACCAAAAACAGATGCTGACGGAAATACGTTTGATGAGTTTAACGACCCCGAATTACGTTACCGACAACGTTATGCCGATTTGGTTGTAAATCCGCATGTAAAAGATGTTTTTATAAAAAGATCGAAATTATTTGCCGCAATGCGACAGTTTTTTAACGATGCTGGGTACATGGAAGTAGAAACACCTATTTTACAACCTATTGCTGGTGGCGCTGCTGCAAGACCTTTTATGACACATCACAATTCGTTAGACGTAAAAATATATATGCGAATTGCTTGCGAATTGTACCTTAAAAAGGTATTGATTGGTGGTTTTGATGGTGTGTATGAATTTGCAAAAACCTTTAGAAATGAAGGGATGGACAGAACGCATAATCCTGAATTTACCATGATGGAAATTTATGTAGCGTACAAAGATTACAATTGGATGATGGAGTTTGTAGAAAAACTCTTAGAATACTGTGCTATTGCCGTAAACGGAACTACAAAAGCAACTTTTGGAGAGCATCAAATTGATTTTAAAGCGCCGTATGCACGTGTTACCATGACCGATTCTATCAAACATTTTACTGGTTTTGATATTACAGGTAAAACCGAAAATGAGTTAAGAGCTGCTGCAAAATCGATGGGAATTGAAGTGGATGATACGATGGGAAAAGGAAAATTAATTGATGAAATTTTCGGCGAAAAATGTGAAGGCAATTATATAAACCCGACTTATATTATTGATTATCCGAAGGAAATGAGTCCGTTAACCAAAGAACACCGAGATAATCCTGAATTAACAGAGCGTTTTGAGTTGATGATTTGTGGTAAAGAAATTGCCAATGCTTATTCTGAATTGAATGACCCAATTGATCAACGTGAGCGTTTTGAGCATCAACTAAAATTGGCTAAAAAAGGAGATGATGAAGCTACCGAATTTATAGACCACGACTTTTTACGTGCTTTAGAATACGGAATGCCACCAACTTCTGGCTTAGGAATTGGTATGGACAGATTGATTATGTTTTTAACCAACAACCAATCGATACAAGAAGTGTTGTTGTTTCCGCAAATGCGCCCTGAGAAAAAAGCACCCGCTATTCAATTAAATGATGATGAAAAAGCGGTGTTGGCAATCTTAGAAAAAAATAATACCATTAATTTGAACGATTTAAAAACCCAATCTGGTTTGTCTAATAAAAAATGGGATAAAACCATGAAAGGATTGACCAAAAATAAACTTGCAAAAGTAACGAAGACTGATGATGGTTTATTTGTTGAGATTCTGTAAATCGAAATAAAAAAAATAAATAATCCCTCTTTGTTGTAAACTTTGAGGGATTTTTTTTTATAAAAAATCATCAATATAAACGTTGCTAAAACATTTCATTATTACGTATTTTTGGTGTAAATTTACACCAAAAATATATTTTATGGCAAGACAAAGTATCTCCTTTACACCACCAAATGACGAATGGTTAAAAAATCAAATTGAAAGCAAAGAGTATTCGAGCAAAAGTGAACTGGTAAATGATTTAATTCGGCAAGCAAGACAACAGCAAAAACAAATTGATTGGATACGTCACAAATTAGACAAAGCAGAAAAAAGTGGTTTTACCTCAGCTTCTAAAAGAGAAATTTTAGCAATATCTAAGTCTTTGCTTCGTGGCTAATTTTAGATTAAGCAATCTAGCTAAAGAGGATTTAATTAGGATTCATCAATTTGGGATTCAAAAATTTGGGATGACTCAAGCAGACAACTATTTTAATACTTTTTTTGACTATTTTGACATCATTGCTCAAAACCCGTATTCTTTTGAGGCTGTTGATTACATAAAACCGAATTATAGAAGATGTGTTTGTGGTGCTGACAGTATTTAT
>CAMZMA010000190.1 GCA_947311815.1 uncultured Flavobacteriaceae bacterium | reverse complement strand
TTCTTCTTCTTCTTCTTCTTCTTCTTCTTCTTATTGTTGTTCTTCTTACTCTTATTCTTCTTTAGTTGGTTTCAGTTTGTAAGAACATTTATTTCCTAGAATTTCTACGATCCAGGAATGTTTCATACATATCATGCCTATAATGAAAATATCTGATTTTTATGTTGATACGAGATATGCTGTGTTTCTTCTTCTGGATTATTAGGCTCAAAAATAATAGCTGTTTTATCTTTTTTTGTACTTAAATGTCTGTCAATACAGTTTTCTGTAATATTTAATTGAGCACCTTCAAACCATTTTATTTCTGGTTTTTTAAAATCCCATGACAATACTTTTTCCCATTTTTTCTTCCATAAAAAATGTTCTTCTGCTATTTCTCCCCAAAAGACCTCAGGATTTCTAACTGATTTTCTATAAACTTGATAATATTCTTCTAAATGTTTGATGTGGTAATTGCTCATTTTATTTGTATTGTTTGTTTTTACAGTCAACTAATGTAGTGAAATTGCTATTAATTTTTGTTTATTTTCTACCAATGCACTTATTTTTTCGATAAAAATTAGGTTTTAGGGTTAAAAAAAGCAGCTTCTTCATCGGTTAATAAGCGTGATTTTATAATAAATCGAACTCCTAACGGAATTTCTAAAGAAAAACTAGAACCTCGTCCTTCGGTAATATCAATTGTTAAATGTGTGTGTTTCCAATACTCAAATTGATCTTCGTTCATGTAATAATTTACGTCTTCTAAATTTCCTAAAAGAATATCACTCTCATCTAAATACATGTCTTCTTTTTCGAAAATCATAGGTGCAGAACCATCGCAACAACCACCACTTTGATGAAAAATTAATTCGCCATGTGCTTCTTTTAATTGTTGCACTATTTTTTTTGCTTCGTCTGTAATGGCAACTCTTTGTAAACTCATATTTTTTTATATAAAGATAATAAAGGCTTACTAAAATAGCAAGCCTCTACTAAAGATGCTAGGGGACATCTAATCAATTCATCCTTTTTTTAAAAGAATCCTAACTTATTTTTATCGTAAGAGATTAACATGTTTTTATTTTGACGATAATGGTTCATCATCATTAAATGCGTTTCTCTTCCGAATCCAGATTTTTTGTATCCACCGAAAGGTGCATGTGCAGGATACGCATGATAACAATTTACCCAAACTCTACCTGCTTTTATGGCACGTGGAATTTGATATAATTGATGCGCATCACGCGTCCAAACTCCTGCTCCTAATCCGTATAAAGTATCATTTGCAATTTCTATCGCCTCTGCTTCATCTTTAAATTTGGTAACTGCTAGTACAGGACCAAAAATTTCTTCTTGAAAAACGCGCATTTTATTGTGTCCTTCTAAAATGGTGGGTTCAATATAATATCCGTTGGCAAACTCACCTTCTAACTTACACGCATTACCACCCGTTAACACTTTTGCGCCTTCTTCTTTACCGATATTAATGTACGAAAGAATTTTTTCGTATTGATCATTAGAAGCTTGTGCTCCCATCATACAATTACTATCATACGGGTTGGTTTGTACAATCGCTTTGGTACGAGCAACTACTTTTTCCATAAAAGCATCGTAAATATCTTCTTGCACTAATAACCGTGACGGACACGTACATACTTCTCCTTGATTAAAAGCGAACAACACAGCACCTTCGATAGCTTTGTCTAAAAACGCATCGTCTTCATCCATTACCGAATTGAAGAAAATATTTGGCGATTTACCACCTAACTCCATTGTAACAGGGTTTAAATTTTTTGATGCATATTGCATAATTAACTGTCCTGTAGTGGTTTCTCCTGTAAACGCTACTTTATCTACACCAGAGTTTGACGCTAAAGGTTTACCAGCTTCTGGACCAAATCCGTGGATAATATTTACAACTCCTGGAGGAAAAACATCCGCTATTTTTTCCATTAACAACGTAGCTGTTGATGGTGTTTGTTCTGCAGGTTTTAAAATAACACAGTTACCAGCGGCTAATGCGGGAGGCATTTTCCAAGACAACATTAATAATGGAAAATTCCATGGAATAATTTGAGCTACCACACCAAGAGGTTCTTTAATATTCATTGATAAAGTATTTGCATCTAGCTCTGTTGCTGTACCTTCTTCGGCTCTAATAACCGATGCAAAATAACGCCAATGATCTACAGATAAAGGGATGTCTGCATTAATGGTTTCTCTTATTGCTTTTCCGTTATCACAAGTTTCTACCAACGCAAATTCTTCTAAATTCGCTTCAATAATATCGGCTACTTTGTTTAACATTCCTGCTCTTTCTGCAGCAGATGTATTGCCCCAAGCATCTTTGGCAGCATTGGCAGCATCAACAGCATTTTGTACATCTTCTTTTTTAGAACGAGGATAATTTGCTATCACTGAATTATCTATTGGCGATCTGTTTTCGAAATACTCTCCTCCTACAGGATCAACAAACTGACCGTTGATAAAGTTTCCATATTTCTCTTTAAAATTTGGCTTTGTGTAACTCATATTGGTATAGTGTTTTTAATTTTCGATAAAATTACACTCATTACCCTGTCATAAATTGAACAAATGAACTCTTTTTTTGAACAATCATACATTTTTTAAATAAAATATCGTTTTTTTACTATTTTAGCATCAAATTATGAAACAGCTTTTAAACAATCATAAAAATTTAAGAAAACTTACAACACTGGTTGAAAACCAAACTACGTATGCGGCTAATCATGCCGAATTACATATTTTTGAAACGCATCAAACGGCAGAAAAAGTTGAGTTAGAATTTGGTTTTCCTATTATTGCGAGTATGCTTACAGGTAAAAAAATAATGCATTTAAATAAGATGCCTTCTTTTAATTTTTTACCAGGAGAATCTGTTGTTTTACCTTCTAACGAGAAAATGATTATCGATTTTCCTATTGCAACTAAAGAGAGTCCGACACAATGTTTGGCGTTGGGCATCAATCCTGAAAAAATTAACGAAGTTGTTTATAATTTTAATGAAAATGTAGAAATTGAAAGAGAAAACAATCAATGGAAATTTGATGATATGTCTTCGCATTTAACAAATAATAAAGACGTAAACCTACTGATTAACAGACTGGTAGGCACATTTACTAAAAACGCAAAATCTAAAGATGTTTTGCTAGACTTGATGATTCAAGAACTGATTATCAGGTTATTACAAACCAAAGCAAGACATTTAATTTTAAAAGATTACAATACTATTTTTAGCGATTCTAGAATTGGTACAGTAATTAAATTTATTAAAAATCATCTTACCGAAAAAGACATTACTTTAGATACTTTGGCAAATAAAGCATGTATGAGTAAATCTAATTTTTCTAAAAAATTTAAAAATACTTTAGGCATTTCTCCTATTGATTATATTAATTCCGAAAAAATTAAATTTGCTAAAAAACTAATGAAAAACAACCCTACTTTAATGATTGCTGATATTGCTTTTAAAGCTGGTTTTAATAATGTAAGTTACTTTAACCGACAATTTAAAAAGTGCGAAATGATTACACCTCAGCAATTTAAAACAACGTTGTTTAAAAATAGCTTTACTACTTTTTAATGGACTTGAGTTTTATTTTAGATATTTTTGCTAACTATTGGCAAATTCTACTCCTTTTTTTTATCGTTGCCCTTTTGTATTCTTCGGTGGGTTTTGGTGGTGGCTCTAGTTATTTGGCAATTTTAGCCTTAACTAGTATTGCTTTTACACAAATTAGAGCAACCTCTTTGTTGTGTAATATTATGGTGGTAAGTGGTAATGTGTGGCTTTTTCAAAAAAATAAATTATACGATTATAAAAAAGTAATTCCGTTAGTACTATTTAGTATTCCGATGGCTTTTTTAGGTGGATTCTTAAAAATAAGTCAATCGTTTTTCTTTATCCTTTTAGGTTTTACCTTACTATTTGCAGCAGTATCTATGTGGATTTCTAAAAAATTTACTACTACAGATGCTAAAAATCAAACAAAAAATCATTTGAAAAAAAATGCTGCTTACGGCGGATTTATCGGCTTTATTTCTGGAATGGTAGGTGTTGGTGGTGGTATATTTTTAGCGCCGTTATTACATCTTACCAATTGGGACAGCCCAAAAAAAATTGCGGCTACCGCTAGTGTTTTTATATTGGTAAATTCGGTTGCAGGTTTGTTAGGACAATATGCAAATCCTGATTTTATAATCGATTGGAAATTAACCTCGGTATTGCTGTTTGTTGTTTTTATTGGCGGACAAATTGGCAGCAGAATTAGTAACAATCTTTTTACGCCTATTCAATTAAAAAGAGCAACGGCTATTTTAATTACTTTTGTGAGTTTACGTATTTTGTGGAAACAGTTGTTTTAATTTTCTAACAACTCCTCTAACTCTAACCGATAATCATATTGTAAATCTTCATGTAAGGTTGCAATGGCTTTTTGTATCAACACAACTTGTCGGTCAAAAATATTTTGCAAACGAACGCTGTTTTTTATAGAAGGTGTAAAATCTTTCAGTTTTGTGCAGTAATACAATAACAAAGCTACTTCGGTTTCCTTTTTTTTAGAGTAGCGAATGTATTTTTTTATCAGTCGTAAAATTTTACGCATACTTTTTCTGATGTAGAAATAGCTTTTTGTATTAATTGTGTCAAACTCTTTATCTAACAAATCTTTAATGCTTTCGATATAGCTTTCTTCATCAGCAGCTTCGAACAATAAATAGGTGAGTAATTCTTTGTTTTCTTTTTTAAATTTTGACAACTGCAAACACAACGCTACCAATTTTTTTTGAGATTGATGCGCTAATTCTTCTTTGAGTATTTTTACGGTTACGGCTTTCATTGGTAAAATTGTTCTCGCCTTTAGTTTATCTTAAGTAAAGTTGAAAGACTTAAACTGATTATGTATGATTTTTCGGCAAGCTCAAAATGACAAAAATGAGCTTAAAAAACAATTTAATAACGGTACAAATTGTTGTGTATTCAGTTATTATGCTATTTCTAATTTAGTATTATCTAAAACTACATTAAAATTGATTTCTGCTTTTAGTGCTTTAAACACACGAATTATTGTTTCGATAGTTGCACTATTAGCATTATTTTCAAGTTTTGAAATCTGAGATTTATGAACACCTATTAATTTTCCTAGTTTTTCTTGAGTTAAATTCTTTTCTTTTCTAGTTGTTCTAATCATTTGCCCTAACAAATCCATTCTTAACTCATATTCATATTCGTCTCTTTCTTTTGTCCCTTTTTTTCCGATATATTTATTTTCCATTTCGGATAAACTATATGCTTTCATTTTTGCCATAACTTTTGTTTTTATTCTTCCAAATATTGTTTCATTATTTGTACTGCTTTAGTAATTTCTTTTTTAGGTGTTTTTTGAGTTTTCTTTGTAAATCCATTTGTCGCAATTACTAAAGTGCTCTTTTTACTTC
>CAMZMA010000189.1 GCA_947311815.1 uncultured Flavobacteriaceae bacterium | reverse complement strand
GATTAAGGCTGTAATCTACTGTAGAATCTCATCCAAAACGCAAGAGATAGAAGGCCATGGTCTTGAATCTCAAGAATCACGATGTCGGGATTACGCTGATTCAAAAGGATATTCTGTTGTGGGCATGTTCCCTGACACCATTACTGGTGGGGGTGATTTTATGAACCGCCCCGGCATGGTTGCTTTATTGTCCTTTCTCGATGCTCAGCCTGATCAAAGGTATGTAGTTATTTTTGATGATCTTAAGCGCTTTGCCCGTGACACACGTTTTCACCTTGATTTGCGTGATGCGTTTCGTCGGCGAGGTGCGCTGATTGAATGCCTTAATTTCAAATTTGAAGACACGCCTGAAGGTGAATTTATTGAAACTATTATGGCTGCTCAAGGGGCATTGGAGCGGGAACAAAATAAGCGACAGGTTGTCCAAAAGATGCAGGCACGGATGAAGAATGGCTATTGGGTATTTCGTCCACCTGTCGGGTATCATTACGCCAAGGAAGCCCGTCATGGTAAAATACTGGTTCGCAACGAGCCTCTAGCCTCAATTGTGCAAGAAGCGTTGGAAGGATACGCGTCAGGTCGTTTTGAAACTCAAATGGAGGTGGCAAGATTTTTGGAAGGGCAACCTGCGTTTCCAAAATCTGATGCTGGCACCGTTCGCCAATTTGAAGTGACTCGAATGATTTCACGCCCGATTTACGCGGGTTACATTTGCCATGATGATTGGAAGTTGAACTGGATCGAAGGCCACCATGAGCCGCTGATTTCTTTGGCGACCTATGAGCGTATTCAAGAACGCCGGAATCAGGGTGCGCGTGCACCTGCTCGGAAAGACATAAACGAAGATTTTCCGCTACGTGGATTTGTTGTGTGTGGCGACTGTGGGAAGCCGTTTACTGCCTGCTGGTCCAAGGGCAAGTATAAAAAATATCCCTACTACCTGTGCGGCACAAAGGGCTGTAAGAGCGAAAGGAAATCGATTCCTCGCGCAAAGATAGAGGAACCGTTTGATAAGATTGTGCAAAGCCTACAACCGACGCAAAAGCTATTTAATCTGGTAAAGCAGATGTTTCGTGACGCGTGGGCACAACGTGAAAAACAAGCGGTCGCTATTTCTGATACTTATAAGAAAGATGTGAAAGCGATCGATACACAAATCGAAAGCTTATTGGATAGAATTGTCGCGACAAATAACTCCGTAATCGTATCTGCCTATGAAGGTAAGATTGAAAAATTGGATCAGGATCGCCGAATTATTGCTGAAAAAATGAAGAATGGGGCTGTTCCCATGGGTAGGTTCGAAGATTTTATCGAACTCCCATTGAATTTCCTCGCAAACCCTTGGAATCTATGGAAATCAGGGCAATCCGTACTACGGCAAACAGTGCTTAGATTGGCCTTTTCAGAGCGGATAGCTTACTGCCGTGAAACAGGCTATCAAACACCAAAAACTACCTTACCTTTCAAGGTGTTAGAGGTATTTAACACAGGTGAAAGGAAATTGGTGGAGTTAGAGGGAGTAACCTCGAACTCTCTATTTGAAGTTTTAGAAGAATGGGAGAGCCACCTCAAGGGAATTGAGATGGATATCCCCAGCTCAGATTCCAGAACGCCTCCGGCACCTCGTTTGCGGGGGCCGTCACTATGAACCGCTCAGAAAACATAAAGTCTGCGATTGATGTTAGGTCTGCGTTTCAGGGTGAAACGCAGGCGGTTTCAGATCAACAAAAACCATCTCAATCACCAATAACCCTGCGTGTGACGGATGAGGAACGCGAACGCCTAAAATCTATGGCTGTGGGTATGTCTGTCAGTGCCTATATCCGCAAATGTATTTTTGCAGGCGATGCCACGCGACGGAAACGTCGCTCACATATGCCGGTGAAAGATCAGGAAGCAATGGCGCGGGCTTTGGCTTTGCTGGGCGCATCGCGGATTGCCAATAACCTGAATCAACTGGCGCATCAGGCAAATATCGGCTCCTTGGTCATGGATGAAAACACCTGCGCGCAGATTGATGAAACCTATGCCCATGTACGTCTGATGCGGGATGAACTGGTTTCGGCTCTAGGTTTGATCAAAGGTTAGGCATATGATCCTGAAAGCCTCTCAACGTGGCGGTGGGATGCAATTGGCTGTGCATCTGTTGAAACCCGAAAACGAACATGTGGAATTGCATGAGATCAGCGGCTTTGTCGCTGATGATTTAGCGGGTGCGTTCAAAGAGGTATATGCAATTTCCAAAGGGACGCGCTGTAAGCAGTTTTTGTTTTCTCTGAGTCTGAACCCGCCGGAAACGGAAGATGTGCCGGTAGAGGTTTTTGAAGATGTTATTGCGCGGATTGAAGCCAAGATGGGGTTGGCTGGTCAACCGCGCGCAATAGTCTTTCATGAAAAGCAGGGTCGCAGGCATGCGCATTGTGTCTGGTCGCGGATCGATGCCGCAAAGATGAAGGCGATCAACCTGCCGCATTTCAAATTGAAACTGACTGAACTTTCGTACAGATACACAGACAGGCAGACAGACAGACAGACAGACAGAAAGAGAGAGATACAGAAAAAGATAGAGATAGATAGATAGATAGACAGATAGATAAATAGATAGATAGTCTTATAGAAAGTAAAACAGACATAGATTAAGGTAGAAAAATCGAGATTAAACCTGAAATTAAAACATGAGGAAAAGAAAATCTTCATAATTGAAGT
>CAMZMA010000188.1 GCA_947311815.1 uncultured Flavobacteriaceae bacterium | reverse complement strand
TTTCCCATTGTTCCTGCTCCTATAACAGCTATGTTTTTCATGTTTTATTTATTAAAATATTTAAAATTAAATAATTGAAAATGAACGTTAATTATTTAATCGTAGCTTTTTTTGAATTTTTTAGTTTTTGAATTTTTAAATTATGAGAAACAATCAATTATTTGTTGCGCAACTCGTAATGCTTCTGTACCTTGAGTAAGAGAAACAATCGGAGTTGTATCATTTTTTATAGCATCAGCAAAAGATTCTAACTCATCTAAAATTGCATTATTTGCGGTAATTTCTGGATTATCAAAATAAATTTGTTTCTTCACACCTTCGGCATTTTGTAATACCATTGCAAATTCATCTAATTTTTCAGGGACATCTTTCATACGAACTACTTCGGCTTTTTTCTCTAAAAAATCGACAGAAATATAGGCGTCTTTTTGAAAAAATCGTGTTTTACGCATGTTTTTCATCGAAATTCTACTGGCAGTTAAATTAGCCACACAACCATTTTCAAACTCAATGCGTGCATTGGCAATGTCTGGAGTATCAGAAATGACTGATATTCCGCTTGCATGTACACTTTTTACAGGAGAGTTTACTACGCTTAAAATAATGTCAATATCATGAATCATCAAGTCTAAAACTACAGGAACATCAGTACCTCTAGGATTAAATTCTGCCAATCGATGCGCTTCAATAAACATCGGATTGCCAATTTTATCTTTTACTGCTGTAAACGCAGGATTAAAACGCTCTACATGTCCAACTTGCCCATGAATATGGTTTTTACTTGCTAAGGTTCTAATCGCCTCTGCTTCTTGCAATGTATTGGTAATGGGTTTTTCAATAAATACACACTTCCCTTTTGTTATCGCTTCTTTAGCACAATCAAAATGCGATAAAGTAGGTGTTACAATATCTACCACATCAACGGCATCTATTAATTCTTCAACAGAATTAAATAATTTATAACCAAATTGGTTGGCTACTTTTTGTGCATTTTCTGTAAATGGGTCATAAAAACCTATTAATTCATATTTTTTTGATTGCTGTAACAATTTAAGATGTATTTTTCCTAAATGTCCTGCGCCTAAAACACCTGCTTTTAACATATTATTTGTCTTTTTGATTAAAAAAATCAACGGAAACAAAGATACAATTTTATGATGATGTTTGTAGAAATATTCTTAATTTTAGGTCGAAGATTAATTTATTTAAATGCGAGATACCACCAAACATCAAGGGCTTAGAAATCAATTAGCTAATCAATTAGCTGATAAAGGGATTACCGATAACAATGTATTAGACGCTATCCGTAAAATACCACGTCATTTATTTATAGATTCTAGTTTTGAGTCGCACGCGTATCAAGATAAAGCATTCCCTATTGCGGCAGAACAAACCATTTCTCATCCTTTTACGGTAGCTTATCAAACACAAGTTTTAGAGATACAACCCAATGATGTAGTTTTAGAAATTGGTACAGGTTCTGGGTATCAAACCGCTGTTTTGTTAGAAATGAATGCTTTGGTATATTCTATTGAGCGTCAATTAGAGTTGTTTAAAAGAACGTCATTTTTTTTGCCAAAAATTGGGTATCGAGCTAAAAAACTTATTTTTGGTGATGGTTACAAAGGATTGCCTGAAATTGCACCTTTTGATAAAATAATTGTTACGGCAGGTGCACCTTTTGTACCAAAACCTTTATTATCGCAATTAAAAATAGGAGGAAAGTTGTTAATTCCTGTAGGAGAAAAAACACAAATGATGACACTTTTTATTCGGAAATCTGCCAAAGAATTTGAAAAACATGAATTAGGCGATTTTAAGTTTGTGCCTATGTTAGCAAAGAAAAATTAATTATTTTTTACGATACCAATATGTAGTTCTGCCAAACATAGCAAAACCCACATAGCCTCTTATTTTTAATTTGTTCTTTGTCTCCAATTTGATGTAACAAGTATATAGTTTTCCGTTTCTAGGATCTAAAATTTTTCCGTCAGACCATTCATCGTCGTTTTTTGAAAGTCCGTATAAAATATTCATTCCTAAAATAGGTTTGTTTTTGTTTTCTCCTTCACATTTGTCACAAAGGGTAGTTTGCCCATTCTTATCAGTAATTTTTATAATTTTCGCGTAGGCTTTACCTTCTTTTTTATAGACTTCAATATAAGAATCTACTTTATTGGTGTCTTCGTTTTTGCTTTCCCAAACTCCAAATATAGTTTGTGCATTTGTAACAGTGATACTTAAAAATAAAATTGAAATAAGGAATCGTTTTTTCATAATAAAATTTATAGTTTGTAAGATTTAAGTCACAAATGTAACTTTTTGTTTAAACAATAATTTATTTATTACAAATATAGGATTTTCATATCAATACTAACCGTTTTTTCACCCTGCTTTTTTAAGATTTCTATGATTTTCTATATAGTCTTCCTTTAATAAAGCCTCAATATGCTGCTTAATTTTTAAGATAAAACGTTTGTGTTTTGGTTTTTGATGATAGCGATATTTACGATTTGCTAAATCATCCCTATTCTCCATTATGTATGTTTATCTTTATTGTGCTTTATTTCTCTTGAATTTGTTTTTGTTTATAACTGTTGCTGTTTAGTATATGACAAAAATTAACAATTATTTAGATTTTTTTTAGTTTAGAGACCTCATAGGTTTTATTTATCCGCCGAAGGAGGAAAACCTATGAGGTCTCTAAACTAAAAAAAATCTAAATAATTGTTAATTTTT
>CAMZMA010000187.1 GCA_947311815.1 uncultured Flavobacteriaceae bacterium | reverse complement strand
TTTTTTATGAAATACCAAATATACTAAAGAGAAGACGATGACCGATATTAAACTGCTTCTTAACTGTTAAAACCTGAGTTCGACATAAGAAAAATTAAACACAACAACTCTAAAAAGTTATGTTTAATAGAGGTTCTAAGAGTTTTTTTAAATAGACACCTTGCTTTTTCTTTTTTCTTAATTTTGGGTTTCTAGCAATAAGAAAAGAAAATTAAAAAACTGGTTATCATATAGTTACAATCAAGTCTTTTGTCTTCTGTCTAATAGTGAAACGGTCTTACCTCTTTAGTCGGACACTACTAGTTAAAAATATAATTCCATAACTTTTAGGCTAATAAACAACAAATTACCGCTTCCTAAACATCAACCAAAGACCAATTAAAACCAACGGAATACTTAATACTTGACCTGTATTTAAAGAGTTAAACACCCAGTCTTCCCTCCCATCTACTTGAGCTTCTTTTAAAAATTCTATAAAAAATCGTAACGACCATAAAACGGCTAAAAACAATCCGAAGAGATAGCCTAATTGCTCTTTTTTATTGGTTTTCCAATACAAATGCCACAACACAAAAAACAAAATTAAGTAACTAAATGCTTCGTACAATTGCGTAGGATGTCTTGCCACTTTTTCGCCAGCAGCTTTAAAAATTACACCAAAGCTAGAACCTGTAGGTTTTCCGTAAATCTCTGAATTAAAGAAATTACCCATCCGTATAAAAAGCCCCGATAAAGCAACCATAATTGCTAATCTATCTAAAATAAATAACCAAGGTTTGTTTAAATGCTTTTTAGAATAAAAGTACATCGCAATAATAATGCTTATTGCGGCTCCGTGACTTGCAAACCCTCTAAAACCAGTAAATTCCCACCCTTTTATCAATCCGAATAAAGCGGTAGCATTTGCATTCTCTCTAAAGGGTAATACAATTTCTAATAAGTGATGCTGATAATAATCCCAACTATAAAAGAACACGTCTCCTAAACGCATTCCTATTAGCATAGACACAAACGTGTACATAAAAATAGGGTCTAATTTTTCTACAGGAATATGATCTTCAATATAGATTTTTTTCATCAAATGCAAACCCGTTACAAATGCGGCGATAAACATTAAACTGTACCATCGTATTACAAAAAAACCTAAATCGATACCTAATGATGGATCCCAAACTACGGATAAAAATGTATTCATATATTTTATTAAAATTAAAAATTAAAAGATGTAATATTAAAAGATTCTATTCGATTTTTTAATAATTTAATCTTTAAATAGATTTATTATTCTTTCTTTTCTGGCACAGGGTCATAACCGCTTCCTCCCCATGGATGACAACTAAAAATGCGCTTTATAGCCAACCACCCGCCTGTAAACAATCCGTGTTTTTGTAAGGCTTCTACGGTGTAATGTGAGCAAGTTGGATTGTACCTGCACGTAGATGGTGTATAAGGCAATATGGCTACTTGATAAAACCGAACCAATAAAATAAACGGAGAAATCAATATTTTTTTCATGATCAATTCATTGAAAAAGTAGTCCCTTCTTTTCCGTCTTTTAATTGAATGCCGATTGCCAATAATTCGTCTCTAATTTGATCAGACAACGCCCAATCTTTATTTTCTCTTGCTTGGTTACGTAATTTTATGAGCAACCCCACTACTCCATCAATTTTATCTGAACTTTGTGTTTTGGTATCATCTAACAATCCTAATACATCAAAAACAAATGCGTTGAGTGTTTCTTTTAAGGTTGATAAATCTTCAGGGGTAATTGTTGCTTTTTTATCATGTATTAAATTGATATTTTTAACAGCATCAAACAAATGAGAAATGAATACAGGTGTATTAAAATCATCATTCATCGCATCGTAACATTTTTGTTTCCACGTATTTACATCAAAAGTTGATATTTTTCCTGCTTCAATTTTACCTAAAGAAGCAACCGCTTCCATCAATTTATGGTATCCTTTTTCTGATGCGACTAAGGCATCGTTAGAGAAATCTAAAATACCTCTGTACAATGCTTGCATATTAAAAAACCGAACCACACTTGCCGAAAAAGCTTTACTTAAAATTTTATTTTCTCCTGTTAAAATTTCATCAGGTAAAATATAATTTCCTGTCGATTTTGCCATTTTTTGACTATTTAACAACAGCATATTGGTGTGCATCCAATAATTAACAGGATTTACACCACTACAGGTTTTAGATTGTGCAATTTCACACTCGTGATGCGGAAATTTTAAATCCAATCCGCCACCATGAATATCAAATTGCTCTCCTAAATATTTGCTACTCATTACAGAACACTCTAAATGCCACCCAGGAAAACCATCGCTCCAAGGCGAAGTCCAACGCATAATATGGCGTTTATCGGCTTTTTTCCAAAGGGCAAAATCTTGCGGATTTTTCTTATCCGATTGTCCGTCTAAAGCACGTGTGTTGTGTATGGCATCTTCCATTTTTCTGCCAGATAAAATACCATAATCGCCACCTTCTTTGTTATATTTTAATACATCAAAATACACCGAACCGTTTACTTCATACGCAAAACCTTTGTCAATAATTTCTTTAATCATTTCTATTTGCTCAACAATATGACCTGTTGCAGTGGGCTCTATACTTGGTGGTAAAAAGTTGTATTTGTCTAAGACATTATGAAAATCTACCGTGTAACGTTGCACTACTTCCATCGGTTCAATTTTTTCTAAACGTGCTTTTTTTGCAATTCTATCTTCGCCTTCATCTGCATCGTTTTCTAAATGACCTGCATCGGTAATATTACGCACATAACGTACTTTATACCCCAAATGCAATAAATATCTATAAACAACATCAAAAAACATAAAGGTACGTACGTTTCCTAAATGCACATTGCTATACACTGTGGGGCCGCAAACATACATTCCTACATACCCTTTTTCTATGGGGGTAAATAATTCTTTCTTTTTGGTCAAAGAATTGTATATTTTTAGTTGATTTTTTGTGTAGATTTTCATGGATATTTTTACTTATTATAAGCCGTAAAGATAAGGAGATTTTAGAAAGATTAATAACCCTTAAAAATAATTATTTTGAATTGACTATATTTACAAAAATGTTGTTTTAAAATGAAAAAAATACTCATTTCTACGCTATTAACGAAACAAAGTATCACTATTTTTTTGCTTTTTTTATTATTTTTTCCTGTAAAAACGCAATTACAGAATATCACTTTCTTCATTTTTGACTACTTATTTACTCACGGAATTACATCTGAAATTTACACCTATAATTATACAGGAAGCCTTTTAGGTTGCGAGCAATTAGCACAAATTAGAAAACTTCAAGTAAACTTTAATCTTTTTCAAAAATTTGGAATCTTCTATATAAAACATTTGCCTTCAATCATCGCTTTTATAATTCTTTTAAGAAGATGGAAATTGAAGAAAACATTTTTAAAAATCGATTGGGTTTTAACTCTAATTTCATGTTTTAGTATTTTAAACGCTTTAGAGCTTTCTTATATTTTGATTCCTAATTTAGATAGACTCCCTTTAAAACGTATTGCGCTATTCTCTAGTATTAGCGTACCTTTTTTGTTGATTGGTGCTTTTATTTTCTTTAAAGTTTTTAGTTTCAAAGAGCGGATACAAGTGATTTTTATTGGTCTTCCTACAATTATTTTAGGAGCTTTTATTTGGTTTTATTTAATAGGTC
>CAMZMA010000186.1 GCA_947311815.1 uncultured Flavobacteriaceae bacterium | reverse complement strand
ACGTTCCTTCTGGTACGCAATACGGTACAGAAACACAATCAAACGGGGCATTTAACATCCCAAACATGCGTGTTGGCGGGCCTTATAAAATTGTAGCCAGTTATATTGGTTATAAAGAAAAAACATTTAATAACGATTTCGTCTAATTGAGAAGCTTCTTCACTTAATTTGAAGTTTAATTTTAGCTTTTCTCCAATTTTAAGAAATACATTTTCAAATGTTTTTTCTTTATAACCAATATAACTGGCTACAATTTTATAAGGCCCGCCAACACGCATGTTTGGGATGTTAAATGCCCCGTTTGATTGTGTTTCTGTACCGTATTGCGTACCAGAAGGAACGTGTATTGCTAACACGCTTGCACCTGGTAATGTTTCTCCGTTACTAGTAGCAACTACACCTCTTAAAGAGGCTGTTGTAACTTGAGAAAACGAGGTTGAAATAATACCAAAAAATAGCATTATTAATAAGTACTTTTTTTTCATTTTTTTGTTGTTTTTAAAAGGTTATTTTATTAAAAAATGTACACAAAAATAGAATAAAAATACAGTTTAAACTCTTTTTTGATTTTTTGTTATTAACATTTATTTAACATCTTTATTATTCTAACAAAAGAGCCTTAATCTTATCAATACTTTTTATAGATTTTTCAATCCAATTTAGGTAAATAATTTCTTTTTCTTTGGATGATAATTGCCAATCTACCTCAGAGTTTCTTAATTTAGTAGTTGCATCTTGTAAAATAATTGCTGCCGCTACAGAAATATTTAAACTCTCGGTAAAACCAACCATCGGGATTTTTAAAAACCCGTCTGCTGCTTCTAAAATCGTATCAGAAACGCCCTCTTTTTCTACGCCAAATACAAACGCCGTTTTTTTACTAATATCAAAATCCGATAGTAAACAAGAATCATTATGAGGTGTTGTAGCAATAATTTGATACCCTTTATTGCGCAAGTTTTCGATACAATCTTTCGTGTTATCGCCATCAGAACGATAGCGATAAAAATCTAACCATTTTTGTGATCCCTTTGCTACATATCGAGATACTTTATTTACATATTTATTTTCAATAACATGAATATCTTGTACCCCAAAAATATCGCAGGTTCTTACTACCGCACTCGAATTATGTGGTTGATAAATATCTTCTAAAACTACTGTAAAATGTCTGGTTCTATTTTCTAGAATTTTTTTAAAGAGTTTTTTTCGTTTATCGGTTACAAAACCCTCTAAATATGTAAGTAATTTAGTATCTTTCATCGCTTATTATTGTTTTACAAACTTATACATTTCAGTTGAAAAAAAGAATAGTTATTTTAACAGGTGCAGGAATGAGTGCAGAAAGCGGACTTAAAACGTTTAGAGATGCTAACGGACTTTGGGAAGGACACGATGTTTTAGAAGTTGCAACTCCAGAGGGTTTTGCTAAAAATCCTGAATTAGTTTTAGAATTTTACAACCAACGCAGAAAACAGTTGTTAGAAGTTATCCCCAACAATGCACACATCAATTTAAAAAAATTAGAAAGTGATTTTGATGTTAATATCATTACTCAAAATGTTGATGATTTGCATGAAAGGGCAGGAAATAGTACTATTTTACACTTACATGGCGAATTACTAAAAGTACGAAGCACCAAAAATGAACACGATGTTTACCCTTGGAAAAAAGAGTTAATTTTAGGCGATGTTTGTAAAAACGGATACCAACTAAGACCCCATATTGTTTGGTTTGGAGAAGCTGTTCCGTTACTAGACAAAGCAATTGAAATTACAAAAAATGCGGATATTTTGGTTATTATTGGTACGTCTATGCAAGTGTATCCTGCGGCAAGTTTAGTACATGATATAAAAGAGAATACGCCTATTTATTTTATAGACCCAAAGCCTAGTGTAAAAGAGCATCAATTTAAAAATCTAACAATTATTGCAGAAAAAGCAACTACAGGAACTGATAAATTGCTAAAATTATTACGGCCCCGTTCAGCAAGTTTATAAACGAACTACCTCGGCTCAAGGACACGAAGATATCAAAACAATTTCAACTGTGAAGTGTAATTTTTTTATACTCATCAACTTCACCTTTTAAATATTTCTTAAGAACCTCTTCATTTTGCACATCCGTTATATCAGAAAAATTGAAATTAAAAATTGTTAATAACTTACAAAAAAAGAACTTTGTTTAATCATAGAATACTCAAGTTTTTAGTATTTACAAGAAGATTTATTGGTACACAATGCTCCTGATGCACAAACAGGAGTGAGTATTAAAATTCCGTTGAATTAAACCTTTACAAAAATCTTCTTTTTGTACAAAATATACCCCACAATACAATAAAAAAGCACTACTGAAATTGCATAACTTACAGAGGCTAATTTGTCGGGAGAAATAAGATCCGTATAAAAATTATACAACCAACTATGGATAGATTTGTTCTCTGTTATTTTTAGTATCCCCATAGATTTAGCAATAAAACTAGACATAAAAAAGATAAGAATAGCATTTGAACCTACGTATTTAAAAATGCTGCCAAAATGTATTTTTTTAATATCATTAAGATAGTATAAGGCACTTAAAAACAATGTTCCCCAACCTGCCGTAACCAACACAAAACTGCTAGACCACAGTGCTTTGTTAAAAGGAAACCAATAACTCCAAATATATCCAAAAACAATCATAAGTATTCCTAAAGCAACTATTTTAATTATTTTTTGATGTTCTGCCGAAATCAATAGTTTTCCGATTAATATTCCAATTAAAGAAGTTGCAATTGCGGGTAATGTGCTTAACAATCCTTCGGGATCATAATCTTTTTTCCAAGTATGATTACCTAAAACATGTACATCTACAAAGTTTGCCCAATTGTTGGGAGCTCTGTCAAAGGTTGGTAAGGTTCCGTCTGGTAGCGGTACAAAATCCATCCAAAAGAAATATCCGAAGAGAATTGTAATGATGACACCTAAAAGTATTTTCCAATTAAAATGTAGGTTGATGAGTGCAGCAAAAAAGAAAACGACACCAATACGTTGTAATACACCTGGAAAACGGAGTTCAGTAATATTTTTATGAAAAGGAGGATGCGGTAAAAACCATCCTAAAAATAAACCCAAACCAATTAGTTTTAAACTTCGGATGATAATTTTTTTATGGGTATTTAAGTCACTTACTTTATTTTTGTACGCAAAAGAAATAGAGATGCCAACAATAAATAAAAAGAACGGAAAAATTAAATCTGTTGGTGTGTATCCGTGCCATTGGGCATGTTCTAGCGGCCAATAAATATGATTCCAAGTACCAGGGTTGTTAACCAAAATCATGGCAACAATAGTTATTCCACGAAACAGATCAACAGATTCGATTCTATTTTTCATAATAGCTATTTTTTTAAACCTAATTTATGACCAGAAATGGCATAGTATAAAATAAATAAATAACAAGGGAATAAAATCCAATAGCTAGAAGTTGCAGCGGTTGCTGTTGCGGTAACTTCGCTCATTCCTTGTGCAATTAATTCGGCTTTTTTATCATCAACAAAAGTACCGTATAAAGGCGGTATAATTGCGCCACCTGCAATTGCCATAATTAATAGGGCAGAGGCTGTTTTGGTAAATTTCCCTAATCCTTCTAAGGTTAAAGGCCATACTGCTGGCCAAACTAAAGCGTTTGCGATTCCTAAAGCAGCCACAAAAAGTACGGATGTTAATCCTGTTGTATATAAAATACCGAAGGTAAATAAAATACCTAAAACGGCACTTGCTTTTAAGGCAGTTGCTTGAGAGATGATTTTAGGAATTAGTAACACTCCTAAACCGTAGGTAGCTACCATTGCCCATAAAGTATATGAGGTAAATATTTTTGCTTCTGCTGCGGGAATTCCTATTGATATTCCGTAAGCAATAATAGTATCGCCTGCAACCACTTCTACGCCTACATAAAAGAACAACGCCAATACGCCTAACCATAAATGAGGAAATTGAAAAATGCTTGTTTTGGCAGTTTCACCTTCTTTAACTTCTTCTTCTACAGCTTCTACATGAGGTAACGGAGCTTTTCTAATTAAAATTCCTAATACAAATAAAATTGCTGCCATCACTAAATAAGGAGTAACCACACTATCTGCCATTTTATCTAATAATTGTGCTTTTTCTGTGCTACTAACAGTACTTAGTTGTTCTTTAATATCGTCAATTCCAGATAAAAGCAACGCTCCAAAAATTAAAGAACCTAAAGAACCTGCTATTTTGTTAGAAATTCCCATAATAGAAATACGTTTTGCAGCACTTTCTATTGGGCCTAAAATGGTTATATAAGGATTAGATGCGGTTTGTAGTATTGTCATTCCCATCCCTTGAATAAAAATACCTGCTAAAAACACCCAATAGGTTCTGGCTTCGGCAGCAGGTATAAAAACCAATGCTCCAATTCCCATTATAATAAGTCCTAAAGACATTCCTTTTCGGTATCCTGTTTTGTTGATAATCCACGAGGCAGGTAATGCCATGACTACAAAAGAAATGTAAGATGCCGTAGCTACAAGATAGGCTTGAGCAGACGTAAGTTCGTTAATGGTTTTCATAAACGGAATTAATGCTCCGTTAATCCAAGTGACAAATCCGAAGACAAAAAACAATCCTGCGATAATTGCAATTGGGATTGTCATGTTTTTTTGTTGAGATGCTTGTTGCGACATATTTGTTTGTAAATTGATTAGTAAAATAAAAATAGGTTGTCAATTTACTACTTTTATTTTTAGTTTTTTAAAATTTTTCTACCATCAACATAAATTAATAGCTAAACAAAATTTAGTTTTCTTTTTTTTGCCTCCCTTTTTTTTATCTTAGCAAAAATTATAAATCACTAATTTTATTTTTAATGAAAAAACTTTCGTTGGTTGTTTTAGCTGCTGGTATGGGAAGTAGGTATGGCGGTTTAAAACAGCTAGATACGATGACCTTAGAAGGCGATACTATTATAGATTTTTCTTTGTATGACGCCATTGAAGCAGGTTTTACAAAGATTGTTTTTGTTATCAGAAAAAGTTTTGAAAGTGAGTTTAAGAAACAATTCGATAAAAAATTAAAAGATAAAGTTGAGTTACTATATGTATATCAAGAAGTAAATGATGTGCCTGAAAAATTTAATAAAACTCAAAGAACAAAACCTTGGGGTACAGCGCATGCTTTATTAATGGTAAAAAATGTAGTTGATGAAAATTTTGCTGTAATAAATGCAGATGATTTTTATGGAAAAGAATCATTTAATACGATGGCAATACAGTTAAAAAACACAGTAAAAACCACGACTGATTTTTATTTAAATGGCTATTTGTTAAAGAATACCATTTCTGAATTTGGTGCAGTTTCTAGAGGAGAATGCTTTGTAGATGATGCGTTATTTTTGAAAAAAATAATAGAGAGAACTCACATACAAAAAATAAAAGAACATCTTTTTTATAAAGACAAACAGGATGCATTTTATAAGATAGATGAAAACACGATTGTTTCAATGAATTTTTGGGGATTTACCCCCGAAATTTTTAAGTTTATCGATTCTTTGTTTTGTGATTTTTTGAGGTTAAATGCAACGAATTTAACTGCTGAGTTTTTTATTCCGTATGTGATTGATACAATTATTAAAGAAAAAAAAGGAACCGTTAAGGTTTTACAGAACAATGCTATTTGGTTAGGAGTTACTTATAAGGAAGATAAAGAACAGGTTGTTAAAAAAATAGCGCAGTTAAAAAACAAAAAACAATATCCTAAATTTCTTTGGCAATGATAAACGAAGCAAAAATAAAAGCAGTATTTAATCAGTTTGTGACAACATCAAAATTTGTAAATTGTAAAGAACTTGTTTCGGGGCATATTAATAATACGTACTTGATAGAAACAAAAGAAAAGCCTTTTTATGTGTTGCAACAAATAAATCATGCAGTTTTTAAAGATGTACCTAATTTAACAAATAACAAAGTAAAAGTAACAGCGCATTTACAAAAGAATTCTTCGTACAAATCGTTAGAGTTTGTTCCTGCAAAATCAAATAAATATTATTACAAAGACAGTAATGGAAATTATTGGAATTTAATGATTTTTATTGATGATAGCGTTACTTTCGAAATTGTACCAACCAAAGAAATAGCTGTTGAAGCAGGTAAAATTTTTGGAGAATTTTTAAATGCAACGGCTAATTTTGATGCTAGTAATTTGGTAGAAACAATTCCAGATTTTCATAACATGGCATTTCGTTACCAACAATTTGACGACGCTTTATTAAACGCAACTGAAGAGCGAAAAGAGTTGGCTAAAAATCAAATTAAACGGGCTTTAGATTTGAAAGAAGAAATGTTAATTTTACAACATTTAAAATCTGAAGGAAAATTAAAAACATGTGTTACACATAACGATACTAAGGTGTCTAACGCGTTGTTTACAAAGCAAGGAAAAGGACTGTGTGTAATAGATTTAGATACTGTAATGCCTGGGATAGTTCATTTTGATTTTGGTGATGCTATCAGAACTATTTGTACAACCGCCAAAGAAGACGAAACAGATTTAACAAAAGTGACGTTTAATTTAGAGAATTACAAAGGGTTTACAGAAGGGTTTTTATCAGAAATAAAAGAGAGTATATCTTCTTTTGAAGCTAGTTATTTACCTCTTGGAGCAAAAGCAATTACTTTTATTATGGGATTAAGAATGCTTACAGATTTTTTAAATAATGATGTGTACTATAAAACCTCATATCCGCTTCATAATTTAGATAGGGTAAAAAATCAACTCAAATTAATTGAAGAAATGGAAAAAGTTTTTGAGCAAATGAAAATGATTGTTAGTCAGTATTTAGTATGATTTTTTTGGTATGAATTAAGTACTTTCTGCCAATAGGAATTCGGGTATTATTAATTGCTACAGAGTTTCCTTCAACAAATTTGATTTTATCTAATGCAATTGTAAAAGATCTGTGAATTCTAAGAAACAAATTGTTCGGTAGCTCTTCGCTAATACTTGTTAACGATTTGTGTACAATGTAATTTTCTGTTTTGGTAAATACTTTAATATAATCTTTTAGGCTTTCGATGTAAAAAATATCATCGAATTTAATTTTTATTAATTTTTTATTTGCTTTTAAAAAGATAAAAGAATGTGAGTTAGCTATCTGTTCTTTATTGTTACTTTGTTGCAACTGAATTTTTTGCGTAATTTTATTTATGGTTTTTAAAAATCGATTAAAAGGAATCGGTTTTACTAAATAATCTAAAACATCTAAATCAAAACATTCTACAGCAAACTCTCTATAGGCAGTTGTTATCACTACGTTAGATTTTAAAATGGTGTTTTTTAAAAAATCTATACCGTTCATTTTAGGCATATTTATATCTAAAAAAACAACATCAATTTTTTTGTTTTCAATTATTTGAAGTGCTTCTATTGGGTTATTAAAAGTTTCAATGATTTCAAAATTATGAAATTCTTTTAAGTGACTCTCAATTACTTTAATAGCTAGAGGCTCATCATCAATAATAATACATTTAATATTCATTAATCTAATTAAATTAGGTTGTAAAAGTACATTTTTTATTTGATTTTTTTACGAAGCTTAAAAAAGGTTTAAGTTGGTATGGTTAGTGTAACAGTATATTTTTGCTTTATAATCTGAACCTCTAAAGTATAGTTGTTTTTGTAAAGTAAATCTAGTCTTCTAACAACATTCTTATTCCCAATGCCATGTGCTGTATTGTTGCTGTATTGATTAAAATTATTTGTGACAGAAAAAACAAGTGTATGATTACTTTTCTTTTCAAAAGAAATGAGTATTGAAAGGTATTTATTGTCTTTTGCCCCGTGTTTAAAACAGTTTTCTATAAAAGGCAAAAAAAGTAAAGGAGGCACTATACTATGTTCTATATCTCCTACTAAATTCATTTTTACATGTACTTTATTTCCGTGCCTTAATTTTTCTAAATCTATGTAATTTTGAATGTATTTTATTTCTTTTAAAAGTTTAATTTTTGGTTCTTTTACTCCGTAAAGTACATATTCCATTATTTCAGAAAGTTTTATGACAACATTAGGTGCATTGTCAGATTTTTCTAAGGTTAAAGCATATAAATTATTTAGGGTGTTAAAGAAAAAATGAGGTTGTATTTGTGCTTTTAAAAACTCTAATTCGCTAGTTAGTTGAGTTTCTTGTAGCATTTCTATTCTTTTTTTTAGATACACCCAGTCAACAATTAATTTAATAAGGGTTACAAAAGATATAACATATATTTCGCCTAATATTACGGCTGTAATATGGTTAAAAGTAAAAGCTTGTTGGCTTGTTTCTGCTTCTGGCCAAATATTTTTGGTAACCAGTAAGTAGTTTAAACTTGTTCTAAGAATATATAAAATACACAAAGATGCCAGTAACAAAAAAATATAAGTTTTGTATTTTCTTGTTATTATAAATTTAGGGATTAAAAAGTAAACATTAAAATAAACAATAATTATATGTAAAGGAAATTCTACTAAGTTAGATTTTAATGAGTACCAATAATCATCAAAATAACTACCCCATCTAATTACATTAAAAGAAAAGTATAAAGCCCAAAAAACAAAATGATATATTAACGGAATCTTATTTTTTTTTACATCTAAATTGTTTTTCATCCTTTGTTATTGTAGTAATCGGTTGCAATTTAGGTCTTTTTTTCAAAAAAAACTTTCTTTTAAAAAATTAGTATTCTTCTAAAAGAAAATATGTTGTTAGTTGGTGTTTTTCTGTTGTTTGTATAATTTTTTTAAAAAAACTTTAACAACTTCTTAACTTTACAGAAACATTTAATTAATAATTTACTTATGAGAAAAACTAAAATATTTTTAGTTACCGCTTTTTTATTTTTAGTAGCCAATACTGTTTTGGGGCAAAATAAAAATGTTACAGGTACAGTTACTTCTAAAACAGACGGAACCGCTCTTCCAGGAGTTAGTGTAACTATAAAAGGAACTACTCGAGGAGTAGAAACAGATTTTGATGGAAAATATTCAATCAAAACAAAAGTAGGAGATGTATTACTATTTTCTTATTTAGGAACTAAATCACAATCTTTTACAGTAGGGTCATCCTCTGTAATTAACGTTGCTTTAGAAGAAGATGCTTCTCAATTAGAAGAAATTGTGGTAACAGCATTAGGGATTAAAAAAACAAGAAAGTCTCTTACCTATGCTGCACAAGATATCAAAGCAGAGGAGCTTAACAGGGTAAAACAAACCAACCCATTAAACAGTTTGTCTGGTAAAGTTTCAGGGGTAACTATTTCTAGAAGCGCTTCGGGTGCTGGTGGGTCTGTAAAAGTAGTATTAAGAGGGAACTCTTCTTTAGGGTCAAATCAACCATTATATGTAATAAATGGTGTGCCTTTATCTAATCCTACAGCTACACAGCCAACAAGTACTTTTGGTGCTTTTGATGGAGGTAATAGAGATGGAGGAGATGCCTTGTCTTTAATTAATCCAGATGATATTGAATCTTTAACGGTATTAAAAGGGGCGTCGGCTTCAGCTTTATATGGTAGTGCTGGTTTAAATGGTGTAATTTTAATTACTACCAAAAAAGGAAAATCAGGTTCATATAGAGTGAGTTATTCTTCTAATTTAACAATCGATAAAGCCGCTTATTTTATGGACTTTAACGACACTGCTTTAAAAAATGTGAATGACTTTTTTCAAACAGGTACAACAGCAATTAACGCTGTTTCTGTTTCAGGAGGTTCTGATACTGCACAAACTTATTTCTCTTATAGTAATACTAATAGTACAGGTATTTTACCAACAAATACTATGAATCAGCATACTTTTAATGTTAGAGAAACGATGAATATGTTTGATAATAAATTAAAAGTAAATGCAAGTGTAATGGCATCTTCTCAAAAAGTACATAACAGACCTGTATCTGGTTTGTATTTTAATCCTTTAGTAGGAGTGTATAATTTTGAATCGACTACAGAAACCTTAGCAGATTACAAGACTTTTGAAGAATATGATGCTGCAAGAAATATTATGGCACAACGTTGGTTTAGAGGCACTTCTGATATTGAACAAAATCCGTATTGGATGATACATAGAAATGCCAGCGATGATACAAATCAAAAATTAGTATCTTCATTGACCTTAAATTATAAACTAAAAGACTGGATATCTCTACAGGCAAGAGGAACCTATGACGTTTCTAAAATGGGGTTTGAGAAAAAAATATTTGCAACTACTGAAGCTACTTTAGCACCTTTAACAGGAAGGTATATAGTAAAAGACAATAGTGTAACAAAATTATTTGGAGATTTAATAGCAACCATTAATACCAAAGTAAATGATAATATATCAATAACAGGTCTTGTAGGGGTTAGTTCTTCAAATACAAAACAAGAATCATTTATAGGAGATTCTGGTGTTTCAGGAGGTTTAACCTATGCTAATGTGTTTTCATTTCAAAATTTTAATGGGGGCTCTTCAGCTAATTTTTCTCAGAATTCACTTGAAATTCAAGAATACTCAGTGTTTTCAAGTGCAACTATCTCTTTTGAAGATAAACTTTACGTAGATCTAACTGCAAGAAATGACTGGTCTTCAACGTTACCGAACGGAAACAATTCGTTTTTCTATCCATCAATTGGTATGACAGCTATTTTAGATAAATACATAGATTTTGGTAAATCTGTTTCGTTTGCCAAAGTAAGAGCATCGTATGCAGAAGTAGGACATCCTTTTGGTGCAGACTTAGTTTCTCCATATAACAATATAGCTTTTGGAGGCGGAGGTGTTACCCCTTCTGTTGGAGCAGTTCCAGGAACTATACCAAAGCCAGAAAGACAAAAATCTTTTGAAATAGGAACAGAATGGAAATTTAACAACAACAAGTATGGTTTTGATATTGGATACTACAATACAAATACAGTGAATCAATACTTTTTTGTAGAAGTAAATGCAACTGTTTTTGGAGTGCCAAATGCTTATTTAAACGCAGGAGAGATTGTAAATAATGGTATTGAGTTTTCTGCCTTTGCAAAATTATATGATACAGATGATTTTACTTGGGTATCAAGAATAAATTATGCAAAAAACAATAATAAAATCAACAAATTAATAGAAACAAATATTGATGGAATTATTTCTTTAAATAGTTTTGCTATTGATGATCCAGGAGCTACCAATACCTTTGGTTCTTATTTAACTGTTGGAGGATCTTTTGGAGATATCTACGGAAAAGTAGTGAAAAAAGTAGAAGGCTTGCCAGAAGTAGAATTAAATCCTGATGGCACTGTTTTAAAAATCATGCAACAAGATGATGATATTGTACCAAATTTAGATTTTATAGGGAATTCAAATCCAGATTTTACATTAGGATGGAACAACTCATTTAACTACAAAAACTTTTCTTTTGATTTTTTAATTGACGGAAAATTTGGAGGTAAAGTAGTAAGTATGACAGAGGCAGTTGTAGAAGGAAAAAGTAATAATTCTGCTAGAGAAACAGCCAATGGAAAAGTAGATGTGATTACTACTGCAGGAGTAAAAACTCAAGTAGATGCAACAGATTATTATGGAAAATTAGGGGGTAGAACTGGTTTTACAGGAGAGTACACTTATGATGCCACAAACATTCGTTTGTCAGAAATGGCTATAGGTTATAATTTTAACTTATCAGAAGATTCTTTCTTTAAAAGCATAAAAGCATCTTTTGTAGGAAGTAATCTTTTCTTTTTCTATAAAGTAGCTCCTTATGATCCAAATATTACATTAAGTACGGGTAATAATTTACAAGGGGTAGATGTTTTAGGTTTACCATCAACAAGAAGTTATGGGCTAAATATTAATTTATCATTCTAAAAAAAAGATCATGAAAAAAATAAATAAACTAATAGCCTTATTGGGCTTTATAATAATCGCATCTTCTTGTCAAAATTTAGAAGATTATAATAAAAATGATAAAAATATTTCTGACGAAACGTTAGAAATAGATTTTCAGCACGTTGGGTCTAAATATCAACCAATTTTTGAAAATATTTTAAGATACGATCCTGCTTGGGTGTATCAACTACAGCAAAATTTAAATGCAGATGTATATGCGGGGTATATGACCAATCCAAGACCTTTTGTAGCAGGGGCAAATAATACAACCTATGCATTAGTAAGTGGATGGAATAATTTTATTTGGTCTGTTCCTTATGAAAATGTGATGGGGAATTCAAAAAAAATCTCAAAATTAGCAGCTGAAAGTTATCCGACCTTAAATGCTGTGAATTTAATTTTAAGAGTAGAAGCGATGCACAGAGTATCTGATGTATTTGGGCCTATTGTATATTCTAATTTCGGAAGTATTGACAATGCAGGAGTGTATGATTCTCAACAAGCAGTATATACTGCTTTTTTTACAGATTTAGATACAGCTGTAGCGGCTCTTACTGCCGATATTGATAGCCAACGTTTTACTGCTTTTGATATGGCTTATGGAGGAGATTATCATCAATGGGTAAAATTAGCGAACTCTTTACGTTTACGTTTAGCTATTAGAATCTCAATGGCAGACCCTTCAAAAGCAAAAGCAGAAGGAGAAAAAGCATTAGCACAACCAGAAGGTTTGTTAGCTACACCAGCAGATGATTTTTTAGTACATAGTAGTAAGCCACACCCTTTATCAATCATAGATAATTCTTGGGGAGATATTAGAATGAATGCTTCAATGGAATCTATCTTATCTGGTTACGGAGATGGTAGAATGGAAGCTTATTTTAATCCTTCAGATGCAAATGGAGGTGCTTATAAAGGAGTACGAGGAGGTCTTCCTTTATTACCAGGCTATTCAGATGAATTAGCTCAAAAAGCAGATTATGTTGGGTTTTCTAATATGAATGATGCTGTAAAAACATCTAATGCTCAATTAATGACTGCTGCCGAAGTACACTTTTTGCAAGCAGAAGCAGCCTTAAGAGGTTGGTCAGGAGCGGGTAGTGCACAAGCGCATTATGAAATGGGTATTACAACTTCTTTTGCACAACATGGTGTAGGTGGTGCAGCAGCTTATATTGCAGACAACACCTCTGTACCTGCTAATTATGTAGATCCAGTAAATGCCTCTAACAGTATCAATGCAATGAGTACAATTACTATTGCTTGGGATAATGGGGCAACTAATGAAGAAAAATTAGAAAGAATTATTACCCAAAAATGGATTGCTATGTTCCCAGAAGGACAAGAAGCATGGAGCGAATATAGACGTACAGGGTATCCTAAAATTTTCCCAGTAGTTAGTAATCAAAGTGGAGGAATCATAGATACTAATCTTCAAATTAGAAGAATTCCTTTTGTAGATAGCGAGCTTTCTACAAATACACCAGGAGTAGCCAATGCTGTTACTTTATTAGGAGGGGCAGATAATGGAGGTACCCGTTTATGGTGGGATACAGGAAATAATTTTTAAACATTTTTTATTCATAAATTTTGTTAATTGTACAAGCGGGGATATATTTTATTCTCGCTTGTTAATTATAGGTAAAAATCTGTCTTTTGTCGAAAATAAAAGGAAGTGATTAGGCTTATTATTTATATTTACTCACCAATTACATAATCTAAAAAAATTATATTGAAATTAAATAATACAACAAAAATAAAATTTAAACCAGCAGGACAGCTTGAAGAAACTCGTTTCGAAAAAATACACAATGTTGTTTTTAACAATTCTAATGAGGCGTCTATTACTGTAGCTCATGAAATAGCTAAATTAATTAAAGACAAAGCAAAAGAAAATAAACCTTGTGTTTTAGGTCTTGCAACAGGCTCATCACCCATTAGAATTTATGAAGAATTGATAAGGTTGCATAAAGAAGAAGGGCTAAGTTTTTCTAATGTAATTTCTTTTAATTTAGATGAGTATTGGTCAATGCAATCAGATAACTTACAAAGTTATCATTATTTTATGCATGAATATTTATTTGATCATATAGATATTTTACCAGAAAATATTCATGTACCAGATGGTACTGTTCAACCAGACGAAGTGAATCAATACTGTATAGATTATGATTTAAAAATTAAATCTTATGGCGGATTAGATTTTCAATTGCTAGGTATCGGAAGAACAGGGCATATTGGTTTTAATGAACCAGGTTCTCACTACAATTCAGGCACTAGAAGCATTACCTTAAACCATATTACAAGAGAAGATGCGGCTCCTGCTTTTTTAGGAATAAAAAACGTTCCAAGAAGAGCTATTACTATGGGAATTAGCACTATTAAAAGTGCAAAAAGAATAATTTTATTAGGATGGGGAGCAAATAAAGCTACAGTTCTTCAAAAAACTATTGAAGGAGAAATTACCTCACAAATTCCTGCAACATATTTACAAAATCATCAAAATACCACTTTTGTTTTAGATGAAGAAGCATCATCAGAATTAACAAGAATAAAAACACCGTGGTTAGTAACCTCTTGTGTTTGGAATGATGAACTTAAAAAGAAAGCCATTTTTTGGTTATGCGAAAAACAACAAAAACCCATATTAAAACTTACAGATAAAGATTTTAATGATAACGGAATGTCAAATTTATTGGCGTCAGAAGGAAGAGCCTATGATTTAAATATTAAAATTTTTAATGCCTTACAACATACCATTACCGGTTGGCCAGGGGGAAAACCAAATGCAGATGATTCACATAGACCCGAAAGAGCAACACCAATAAAAAAACGAGTTATTATTTTTAGCCCACATCCAGATGATGATGTTATTTCTATGGGAGGTACTTTTGATCGATTGGTAGAACAAGGTCACGAAGTGCATATTGTATATCAAACATCAGGTAACATTGCTGTTTCTGATGAAGAAGCCTTAAAATTTGCAGAAGTAACAAAATCATTACAAATAAAAGACCTTGTTATTGATAAGATTATCAATGATATTAAAAAGAAGACACCTAATCAAATAGACACCAAAGAAACTAGACACTTAAAAGGTAAAATAAGAAGAGCAGAATCTTTAGCTGCTACACGTTTTTTAGGATTGCCCGATAAAAATGTACATTTTTTAGACCTTCCCTTTTATGAGACAGGAACTGTTAAGAAAAAAAACTTATCAGATCAAGATATCACAATTGTTAAAAATATAATTCAAAAAATACAACCGCATCAAATTTATGCTGCGGGCGATTTAGCCGATCCTCATGGAACGCATAAAGTATGTTTAGATGCTATTTTTGCAGCGATAGATGTTTTAAAACCTGAAAAATTTATGAATAATTGTTGGGTTTGGCTATATCGTGGTGCTTGGTACGAATGGGAATCTCATGAAATTGATATGGTGGTGCCTATGAGTCCAGATCAAGTGTTAAAAAAACGATTGGCAATTTTTTATCATCAATCACAAAAAGACGGAGTGATGTTTCAAGGAGATGATGCTAGAGAATTTTGGGTGCGTGCAGAAGATAGAAATAGAGAAACAGCTAAAAAATACCACGATTTAGGAATGGCAGATTATGCCGCTATGGAAGCTTTTAAAAGGTATTATTTTTAATTTAAAATTAAGAAATGAAAAAACATCTTATAAAAATAGTCATACTTATTCTTCATATTCCTTTTTATGGAATATCTCAAGAAACAAATTTAATAAATCGGTTTAATTTAATGCCGTGGCCGCAAAATATTTCGCAGCAATCGGGTAAATTTACAGTAGATAAACATTTTACAATTGCCATTACAAAAAAAGGAAAAGGACGTGTGTATAATGCTGCAACTTCTTTTTTAAGACAAGTAAGTAATACTTCGGGTGTGTTTTTTAGTACAGATTTTCCTGCTATTAATAGTAAAGAAAAAGCTTCTTTGCTAATTTCTTTTCATAAAGTAGCAAAAGTTGCTTTAGGAATGGATGAATCATATGCTTTAACCGTTACCCCTACACAAATTAGCATTACTGCAAATACAGATATAGGAGCTATTAGAGGATTGCAAACTTTACGACAGCTTATAGAATTTAATACCAATAATTATTATTTTCCAGCAGTAACTGTTAATGATGCTCCTCGTTTTGCATGGAGAGGCTTATTGATTGACGTAGCAAGACATTTTCAGCCTATAAATGTAATTAAAAGAAACTTAGATGCGATGGCATATGTTAAAATGAATGTTTTTCACTGGCATTTAACAGAAGATCAGGGTTTCAGGGTTGAGGTAAAATCGCGCCCAAAACTACATCAACTGGGTTCTGATGGGCAATATTACACGCAAGAACAGTTAAGAGAAATTGTTGCCTATGCAGATAATTTAGGAATTAGAGTAGTGCCTGAATTTGATATACCAGGTCATGCAACCTCTTGGTTGGTTGCGTACCCAGAAATTGCAAGTAAAAAAACGGATTATAAAATAGAGCGTTTTGCAGGCATTTTTGATCCCACTTTAGATCCTACAAACCCTCTGACTTATCAAATCATAGATGATGTTTTTTCTGAAATGGCAGCAATTTTTCCAGATGCTTATTTTCATATCGGAGGTGATGAAAACAAAGGAAAGCATTGGGATAGTAATCCGAAAATTCAAGCATTTATGAAAGAAAATGGGTTGAAAACCAATCATGATTTGCAAACCTATTTTAACATAAAAGTACAAAAAATACTCACAAAAAATCATAAAATAATGATGGGATGGGATGAGATTTTTCAACCTAATTTACCTAAAAATGTGGTTATCCATTCTTGGAGAGGAAAAAAATCGATGTTAGAAGCGGCTAAAAAAGGCTATAAAACGGTACTCTCTAAAGGGTATTATATCGATTTACTACTTTCTGTAAATCAACATTATAAAAATGATCCGTTAGCCAAAAATCATGGATTGACAAAAAAACAAGAAAAAAATATTTTAGGAGGAGAAGCTACTATGTGGGGAGAGTTGGTAACTCCACAAACCATCGATTCTCGTATTTGGCCTAGAACTGCTGCCATTGCAGAACGCTTGTGGTCATCAAAAGCAATAAAAAACATTGCCAATATGCGTAAAAGATTAAATGTTATCAGTTTTAATTTAGAGCGTATCGGTATAATGCATATTAGAAATAGAGACGTAATTTTACGTAATATTTCTGAAAATCAATCCATTATTTCTTTACAGAATTTAGTAGCTATCTACGAACCTTTAAAATATTACACTCGAAATAAGGGAGGTACAGAATACAATACTTTTGCTCCTTTTACTTTGTTTGCAGATGCTTGTACCGCAGATGCACCAGATGCCTATGATTTTAATCTTTTGGTAGAAGCGTTTGTAAAAAATCCTACAAAAAAAGCACAACAAAAAATTGTTACTTATTTAGATAAATGGATTGCAAATGATACCCTTTTTAACCAAATAAATAATAATCATAAAACAGCTGTTTTAGCACGACATTCTAAAAATTTAAAAAACATCGCAATCCTAATAAAAAAAGGGTTTGATAACAAATCAATAAATACTACAATTCTAAAATCTGCAAATCCATTAATAACACAACTAGAACAACCCGTTGCAGATACCCAATTAATGATTGTTTCTTCATTACAATTATTGATCAATTATTTGGGTAAATAAAAGTAATTATGATGCGTTTCAAATCCTTTTTACTAATCATTTTTCTTTTGTTTACTTTTTGTAAAAGAAAAACCAATAGTAAAAGCATTAACTTTACCCAAGAACATCTTTTTACCAAAGGTATTGAAGGGCCTGCGGTAGATAGTAAAGGGAATTTATATGCTGTAAATTTTAAAAAAGAAGGAACGATAGGAGTTGTAGATAAAAAAGGAAATCCGAGTCTTTTTGCAACCCTTCCTAAGGGTTCTGTAGGCAATGGCATTCGTTTCGATAAAGAAGACAATATGTACATTGCAGATTATGTAAATCATAACATTTTATTGATTAAAAAAGGCACAAAAAAAACGGTTGTTTTTGCTCATGACAATCTTTTAAATCAACCCAACGATATTGCGATAACTTCTAACGGAACGTTATATGCAAGTGACCCAAATTGGAAAACATCTACAGGAAATTTATGGATGATAAAAAACCATAAGTTTGTTTTGTTAGAAAAAAATATGGGAACTACCAATGGTATAGAAGTTAATCCTGATGGTAAAAAACTCTACGTAAACGAATCTATACAACGTACTGTTTGGGTGTATGATATTTTAGAAAACGGAACTGTAACAAATAAAAAACTGTTCGCAAAATTTAATGATTTTGGCTTAGACGGTATGCGTTGCGATGAAAAGGGCAACTTGTATATTTGTAGGTTTGGTAAAGGAACTGTTGTTGTATTGTCTCCAAAAGGAAAGCAACTGAGAGAAATTAAGCTTATAGGTAAAAACCCTTCTAATATTACCTTTAGCAATGATAAAAAACAATGTTTTGTAACCTTGGCAGACAGAGGTTGTTTTGAAACTTTTTATAATTAAATACAGATATTTTTTTAAGAAGAACCCTCTGTAAAGTTCTTTTTAAAAGATGTTTTTTTACTAAATTAGTAGTTTTTTAATCTCTTTTTAAATTTGTAGCTATTTTGAAAAATCAACAACAACTTTACTTCGTTTTTTTCTTTATTTTTTTGATGATTGGTTGCAATACATCATCAGAAAAGAAAGAGACTGTTACAAAAAAACATAAACTTTTTTCGTTATTAGACAAAAATCAAACACATATCAATTTTAAAAATACTGCCAAAGAAAATTTGTATTTTAACTTTTTAAATTATCCGTATATATACAATGGAGGCGGTGTTGCCGTTGGCGATATTGATAATGATGGGTTTGAAGATGTTTATTTCACCTCTAATCAAGGGAGTAACAAGTTGTACCTAAATAAATGGAATTTTTCTTTTAAAGATATTACAGAAAAAGCCAAAGTAACCGATACAAAAGGATGGACTACAGGGGTAACCATGGTAGATGTTAATAATGATGGTTGGCTAGATATTTATGTGTGTAAATCGGGGTCTTTACAAAGTAATCCTGAAAGAAGAAACAAGCTATTTATCAATCAAAAAAACAACACATTTAAAGAAAGTGCAAAAAAATATGGTATCGATTTTTACGGATTCTCCATTCAATCCTACTTTTTTGACATGGATAATGATGGCGATTTAGACCTATATCTGGTAAATCATCGACCCGATTTTAGAAACAATGTTACCCTAGATTTAGCGCGTGATAAAAAAATTGATGATTACGCATCTGACCAGTTGTATCGAAACGATAATGGTAAATTCACCAACATTACCCACACCGCAGGAGTGGCCAACAAAGCATGGGGGTTGTCTGCATCTATCGGCGATTTTAATAACGATGGATGGATGGATGTTTTTGTAGCCAATGATTTTTTTCATCCAGATTATCTATACATCAATAATAAAAACGGCACCTTTACAAACAAAGCTCTAACAGCCTTTAAACACATTTCTAACAACAGTATGGGGTCTGATTTTGAAGATGTAAACAACGATTTACAACCCGATTTAATCGTGTTAGATATGATGGCAGAAGATCATGTTAGAGGTAAAAAAAATATGGCAGCCATGAATACCAATAGCTTTAATATGATGGTAGATGCAGGGTATCATCATCAATACATGGCTAATATGTTGCAATTAAATAGAGGAAATAAAACCTTTAGCGAAATCGCTCTGTTAGCAGGAATAGCAAAAACCGATTGGTCTTGGGCGCCTTTAATTGCCGATTTTGATAACGACGGATGGAAAGATATTTTTATTACCAACGGAATTCATCATGATTTATCAAGTCAAGATTTTAGAGACCAAATGCGACAAAATATTATGGCACGTAAAAAAGTGTCGTTAGAGCAGGCTATTAAAATGATGCCTTCAGAAAAATTACAAAATTACCTTTATAAAAACAATGCAGATTTAACCTTTACCAACGTTTCTGATGCTTGGGGAATTACTCAAAAAATAAACTCAAATGGTGCCGCCTATGCCGATTTAGATAATGATGGCGATTTAGATTTGATTGTTAATAACCAAGATGAAATCGCCTCTATTTATGAAAATCATGCTACAAAAAATTACGTATCTTTTACCTTAAAAGGAAGTGCTAAAAATACGAATGGGGTAGGAGCAAAAATCACCCTTTATACAGGTAAAAAGCAACAACAAAAAACAGCATTGGTAAGTAGAGGATACCAGTCGTCAGTATGTCATAAAATTCATTTCGGATTAGGAGATGCTACAAAAATAGATAGTGTTGTAATTAGATGGAATCTGAATAAACAACAGACAGTTAGCAATTTAAAAATAAATAAAAACCACCTACTTTCTTTTGCTGATGCTACAAATAGTAGCTCTGTAACAAAGAGAAAAAAAGAGGCTTTTGTAAACGTAAATCCAACAGATTTAGGAATTGATTACAAACATCAAGAAAATACATTTAACGATTTAGATTTTCAAATTCTTTTACCTCAAAAACAATCAGAAATCACCAGTGCTTTGGCTGTAGCCGATGTAAATAACGATGGGTTAGATGATTTTTTTGTAGGAAATGCAAAAGGAGCATCGGCAGTATTATATATTCAAAAACCGAATGGACAATTTATTAAAACCAATAAAAATTTATTTGTAAAAGAACAAAATTTTGAAGATACTGATGCCCTCTTTTTTGATGCCGATAATGATGGCGATTTTGATTTGTATGTAAGTTCTGGAGGGTATGAATTAGAAGAAAATAATCCGTTATTACAAGACAGATTATACTTAAATAACGGAAAAGGAATTTTTAAAAAATCGAACAAATTGCCCAAAATGTTATCGTACACCAAAGGAATTACTGCTGCTGATTTTGATAATGATGACGATCTCGATTTATTTGTAGGAAGTAGAGTGATTTCTAGAAAATATCCGCTTTCTAATCCGTCTTATTTATTAGAAAATACAGGAGGCACATTTGTAAATGTAACCGCTAAAAAAATGCCCGATTACAACGTTTTAAAAATGGTGAACGATGCCTTGTTTACCGATATTGATAACGATGGCGATACAGATTTAATAGTAGTTGGCGAGTGGATGCCTATTGTTGTTTTTGAAAACAACAAAGGGGTTTTTAATCGAAAAAACATTGCTTCTTTAGAAAAATCAAACGGATGGCAACAAAGTATTACCGAGTTTGATATAAATCAAGACGGATTTAAAGATTACCTTATTGGTAACTGGGGCGAAAACAATAAATTTCATCCTACCAAAGAAAAACCATTGCATATTTATGCCGATTATTTTGATGATAACAATTCTTTTGATATTGCTTTAAGTAAGAAATACCATCAAAAATTAGTACCTGTAAGAGGTAAAGAATGTTCTACTCAACAAACGCCTTTTTTACGAAAAAAAATAACCAAATACGCTCAGTTTGCCAATGCTTCTATGAGCGATATTTACGGAGAAGAGCGTTTAAAAAATGCGACACATTATATGGCATATAATTTTAGTTCAATCATTTTACAAAATAATAAAAAAGGAGGATTTAGTTTGGTAAACTTACCTAAAAAAGCTCAGTTTTCTCCTACCTTAAATGCGGTTTCTTTAGAAAAGAACACTAAAATTTTTGGGATAGGAAATGTATATGATGCCGAGGTAGAAACCATACGTTATGATGCTTCTCAAAACTATTTTTTAGAAAATAATAGTGCAAAAATCACTTCATCTAAAGACTTTTCTTTTTTAACACAAAAAGAAGCGAAGGCAGTACAAAAAATTACTATAAAAGGTGAAATATATCTGCTTATTTTAAATAAAAACGATGTCTTAACAATTCTTAAAAAACAGTAAAAAAGAAGTATTTTTGCAACTCTATGCAAAGAACAAAATACATTTTTAAGGTTGATGATATTGCCCGTTTTAAGCAAAATCTATTAGTTTGGGCTCAAAAATCAGATACCGTAGTTTGGTTAGATTCTAATAAATACACACAAAAATACACTTCTTTTGATGCGGTTTTGGCAATCGATGAATTTACCGCCATAAAAACCGATTATACCCATGCTTTTGACAAGCTAAAAGAATACCAATCGTACACCAAAGATTACCTTTTTGGGTATATTAGTTACGATGTTAAAAATGATGTAGAAAACCTAACTTCTACTAATTTTGATGGATTAGATTTTGCCGATTTGTACTTTTTTCAACCGCAAAAGTTATTTTTTATCCGAGGAAACGAAGTAGAATTCTTGTATTTAAAAATGATTGATGATGAAATCGCAACCGATTTTGATGAAATTAGTAAATTGATAAAAGAGCAAGATCAAACGGTGACTGAGCGAATCTTGCCTGTCGGCAGACAGGGTAAGATGGTGACTGAGCGAAGTCGAATGGTGACTGAGCGGAGTCGAAGTCACGAAAACTCAAAAACACTCCAAAACTGTTCAAAAACCCCAAACCCCATTAAAATAAAGCTACGCATTCACAAAGATGCCTATCATAAAAAGGTACAAAAAGTATTAGCACACATCCATCGAGGTGATATTTACGAAGCTAATTTTTGTCAAGAATTTTATGCAGAAAATACCGTTATCAATCCGTTAGAAGTGTATCAACATTTAAACGAAATTTCTGAACCTCCGTTCGCTACTTTTTTAAAAATAGAGCATCAATATGTGTTATCTGCATCACCAGAAAGATACATCAAAAAAGAGGAAGCTAAAATCATTTCGCAACCCATTAAAGGAACTGCAAAACGATTACAAAGTGCGATTGATGACGCTAAAATTGCTTCTGATTTGGCAAAAGACCCAAAAGAACGTGCCGAAAATGTAATGATTGTAGATTTGGTACGGAACGATTTATCGAAAACTGCCACCAAAGGAAGTGTACAAGTAGAAGAATTATGTAAAGTGTATTCGTTTAAGCAAGTGCATCAACTTATTTCTACGGTAGTTGCTACGGTTGATGAAGACACACATCCTGTAGATATTTTAAGAACTACTTTTCCGATGGGAAGCATGACGGGAGCTCCAAAAATATCGGCAATGAAAATCATCGAAAATTTAGAAGAAACCAAACGAGGTTTGTATTCGGGTACGGTTGGTTATTTTACGCCTGAGGGTAATTTTGATTTCAATGTCATCATCCGAAGTATTTTATATAACGAAGAAAAAAAGTATGTTTCGTACTCGGTTGGTGGTGCAATTACTGCAAAATCTATCCCAGAAAAAGAGTATGAAGAGTGTTTGCTGAAAGCCAAAGCGATGCGATTTGTGCTGAGTAAGTAAACATAAATTGTGGTAGAAAGAAGTTGTATGTTTAAATTATTTATATTTGATAAGTTTTAATCAACTAATTATGAAAAAAATAATATTTGTACTTGCTATTACCCTTACATTTATTACGTGTAAAAAAGAACCCGCTTTTGTGACTTTTTCTGGAAAAATTACCAATAAAAATGGTGACAAAATAACAATATTCAACCTCGGAAAAAAAATTAAAACGTTTACTGTTGATGAAAACGGTGTGTTTTCTGACACCATTAAAAACGTAGAAAAAGGATATTATAATTTTACAGACGGTACCGAATCTTCTGCTATTTACTTGAAAAATGGATTTAATATCAACCTTACATTAAACACCAAAGAATTTGACGAATCTATTAAATATACAGGCAATGGAAGTGATATTAATAATTATTTAGCTAAAAAATTTTTAATTAAAGAAGAATATCCGTATCAAAAAATATTTGCATTAGACGAAAAAGAGTTTCTGAAATCTGTAAAAAAAATGAATAATGAAATAAAACAATCTCTAAAAAATGTAAAAAATAAAGATTTTATTGCTTTTGAAGAAAAAGACCTTAATTACGATAAAATTTACATGATAAACATGTATGAAGGTTATCATAGCTATTTAATAAAAGATAGAAAGTTTAAGGTTTCAGATTTTTTCCCAAAATTACCTAAAGATTTTTCTTATGATAATGATGAAGATTTTAAAAACCATCAAACATATCAACAAATTGTAGAAGAATATTTTTATGGTGTTGTTAGAAAAGAAGCTAAAAAAGATAGTGTTTTTTCTTTTGAAAAGGCATTTAATATAATAGCTATCAATAAAATAAAAAATATTGATGGTGAGCATATTAAAAACGGATTGTTAGATTATTTATCTGGTGGAGTTTCACCAGAAAATGAGGACGCTGAAAATTTATTTAAAGATATTATTTCACTCTCTACAGATGAAGATTTTAAGAAAATCTTCACTAAGCAATTCGAAAAAATAAAAAAATTAGTAAAAGGAAAACGTTCACCAGAATTTATAAATTATGATAATTTTAGCGGAGGAACAATATCTTTAAACGATTTAAAAGGCAAATTTGTGTATATAGATGTTTGGGCAACTTGGTGCGGACCTTGTAAAATAGAAATTCCGCATTTAAAAAAAGTAGAAGAAAAATACCATGGTAAAAATATACAATTTGTTAGTATTTCTATCGACAAGAAAAAAGACTATGAAAAGTGGAGGAAAATGGTAAAAAACAAAAAGTTAGGAGGTATTCAATTATTTGCAGATAATGATTGGGAATCTGATTTTGTAACAGCTTACGGTATAGAAGGTATTCCTCGGTTTATTTTAATTGATCCAGTTGGTAAAATAGTAAAATCAGATGCTCCAAGACCTTCATCTCCTAAACTAATAAAATTATTTACAGAAAACGGAATCTAATTTTTAATCATAGAATACTCAGGTTTAAATGTAATATATACAAATAGAAAAAGGCTCAAAATACATTGAGCCTTTTTTTTTGCATAACAAAAAGTTAATAGGGATAACTTTTTTATCGTACTTATATTTATATCATTATTTTACAAATTGAGCTACGTTTTGCCACGCACCTCCATTAATAGCATCGATACCATTTTTAGTTAAAAACTGTACAGCTTGTCCTGCTCTACCACCGCTTTTACACACCACAATTACAGGTTTGTTAAACGCTTTAATTTCTTCAATTTTTAAAGGAATAATTGTTAAAACAATATGTTTTGCTCCATTTACGTGCCCTTCATTCCATTCTTCTAAAGTTCTTACATCTAAAACAACTGCGCCCTTTTCTAAATATTCTTTTACATCATTTTCTGATCCTCCTCTGTTAAATAATCCGAATAAACTCATATTTTATTTTTTTATTAATTAATATTTCTGGGGCAAAACTAATCCATTTTCAATAAGTGTTTTGTAGCATTTGTTACATTTCAATTTGTCTAATGATTTTAGGATACTGCTTTTAACAGAGAAATTAAAATGAATCGCCAATTCGTACAACTCTAAACGCAACAACCAATCGTTCGGATACGTTTCTTCTAATTGATTAAAAATATTTTTTATTTTTTCTT
>CAMZMA010000185.1 GCA_947311815.1 uncultured Flavobacteriaceae bacterium | reverse complement strand
AATGATTTAGACAAAGAGGACTTGCGTATCTATAACAAGTACAAAAAAGGGTATTATGTAGAATATACTGATTCTAAGAAAACAGCTCTTTTTATTGTAATGCCTTTTAAGATTAACAAACAATTGTTTTTAGATTTTATTCCTTTTGAGGATCAAAATGACGGGATAAACATACTTCAATCTCGTCATATTGTATATACACATTCTTTGGTAAAGTATGATGTTTTAAAAAACGGGACTATTCTTATTAAATGGCTTGATGAAGATATTATTACCGATTTATTTGAGAGTAAAAAAATTAAAATTAAACATGAAAAATTAGGTTTGATGAACGATGATATTTTGTTAACTGCAAAACCAGAAGAACTTCAAAAATTTATTAAAAAATACATGGCGTCTAATGATGCTGAAAAATGGAAAACAGCTACTGAATTTACACTAACCAAACTAGATGAATAATTTAAAAAAACATCTTTTATCTACACAAAATCACAACCCGTATTTGTTTAACATTATTTTTTGGGGTTGTTCTTTTGTGGGATTGTTATTTTTGTTTTCTGATGAAAATCAACCGACTAAAATAGATGTTGTTTATACTATTAGTTTTATAACAACCCTTGTTATTCCTGTTAGTATAGCAATTTATTATTTAATTCCTGCGTTTCTAAAAAAAGAAAAACTATTCTTGTTTTTACTTCTTTTTTGTAGCACAATTTTTGTTTTTAGTCAATTTAATAGTTGGTTTTTCAATTCTTTGATAGATGTCGTTTTTCCTGATTATTATTTTGTTTCTTATCATTCTAATACTAAATTAATCTTAATTTTTGGTGCTTTTTTAGTAACTTCTACTTTATTAAAATTAGCCGAAGACTGGATGTTTTTTAACAAACAAGAAAACAAAAAACTACAGTTAAAAAACTCGTTAATTCAAACACAATTATCATCATTAAGAGCGCAGATAAATCCACATTTTTTATTCAATTCTTTAAATGTAATTTATTCGTTGGCTGTTCAAAATAAACCCTCAACAACAGAAGCGATTGTACAATTATCAGATATTTTAAGAACTGCTATTTATGATGAAAATACGGTTGAAATTCCGTTAAATAAAGAATTAATATTGCTTAAAAAGTATATCGAATTTCAAAAATTTAGATTTCAAAATACGATTCCGATTGTTTTTAATCAGCAAATAACAAAAACCGATACGGTTATTTACCCAATGTTGTTACTCCCTATTTTAGAGAATAGCTATAAACACGGTACAAATGCGTCTATAAAAAATCGTTTTATCCATATTGATGTTGTTGCCTCTAAAAAAGAATTTTTCTTTTGTGTAAAAAATGCATTTTTAGAGGATACACCCACTCAAAACAGCTCTTTACAAGGAGTCGGATTAAAAAACTTGCAACAAAACTTAATATTGATGTATCCAAAAAATCATCAATTTTCAATCATAAAAAAGAATGGTATTTTTACCGTAACCTTACGTATTTTTAATGAAAATTAATTGTTTAATTATTGATGATGAACCCGCGTCGCAAACTGTTGTTAAAACATTTGTAAAAAAAATCGATTTTTTACATATAGCTGGTATTTGTAGTAATGCAAATGAAGCGACTACTTTTTTACAACAAAACCCTCAAATTGATTTACTTTTTTTAGATATTAACATGCCTGTTATTTCTGGATTGTCTTTTTACAAATCGTTAGTACAAAAACCGTTGGTTATATTTACAACTGCCTACCCTGAATATGCTTTGGATGGTTTTGAAGTAAATGCCATCGATTATCTTTTAAAACCTTTTTCTTTTGATCGATTTTTAGCTGCCGTACACAAAGTTGCTGAAAAATTAAACGAAAATACACATCGTAAAAACGAAAATTACATCCTTATTAAAGCAGATAAAAAACTGCACAAAATTAACACTCAACTCATTTATTATATTGAGGCTTATGGAGATTATGTAAAAGTATATTTAGAAGATTCGTTACTGGTAACGTATAGTACATTTTCAGATTTTTTAGCACTTCTTCCTTCAACTAATTTTGTAAAAACGCATAAATCTTTTGCTGTAAATGTAAAGAAAATTAACTTTATTGAAGGGAATCAAGTTATACTACATACATACAAAATACCTATCGGGCTTACTTTTAAAAAGGCGTTTTTAGAACATTTAAATGCCAAATAATTTTCACTCTCTAAGCACAACACTATGTGGTTTCCAAGTAACTGCATCACCTGTAAATTTATTAGGAATACTGATAAGTTCTAAGGTTTCTGGCACAAATTTAATCAATAAAAAATCAGTAGTTTGATTTTTGTAAAATTTGTCCCACCCATTTTTAAATTTTGTGGCTTTTAGAGCTTCATCATCAACTAAAAAAGCATTTCCCATTAAAGAAACGTATCCAAAATTTGCTTTGTCATAATAATGTAAGGTAACTTTAGCATTGTTTTTTATCTGAGTTACTTTTCGGCTTTTCGGGTTGGTTCCTAGCCAAATCACAAAGTTTTTATCGGGTGCAAAAGGCTCCATTACTCTTGCTCTTGGTTGTCCTTTTTTATCAATAGAAATAACCGTTGCAAAATGACAATTTGTAATTATTTGTTTAGCAGTGGTTATTATTTTTTGTTCTTCTTTTGTGAAATTTTCTCGTACAGAGAGTTTTTTTTGTGACGTAGTATTACACGACAAGATTAGAAACAAACTTACGAAAAAATAGAGTAGTTTTTTCATTATTTAATTCAGTTTTAAATCCATTAAAATAGCAAATGTTTCATTTACATCTTCTTCTTTTACCACAATTGTCATTTCATGCGTGGTAGAAATAACTTCTTGTACCGCAATATTTGCCCATGCAAATTGTTTTAAAATGAAATAATACACACCCGATTGTTCTAAATTCTCTTTGGGTAATTTTATGGTAACAGAGGCTAAGTTTAAAACACTATGAATCAAATTTTCTTTCTTAAAAATATCTTCTACAAATGGTTTTAAATTTTTACTTGTTACAATATTGGTTTCAAAAATACCTTGAGAAACGGTTAAAAAATAATCATTACTATCTGCCGATTTGCTTAAAATTTTTGCAATTTCTTTTAACAAAGAAGTAGTGTTGGTAAATGTAAAATCGCACAAATCTGACCGAACAATAACATCGCCTAAATCGAGTGCTAATTTTTTAATGTTTTTTCTTATGCGTAACTCGTTTATCGGAGATAATCTATTTATCGCCATCATTACAGCACCAATTTTAACATCTTTTTTTAGCTTTTTTATTACTTCTGGCAAAATATCTCTTGCCAAAGAAGATACATTTATTAGTTTTTCATGTAAAGCTTCTTCTATAAAAGGTGTTTTTCTAATGGTTGCCTCTACAACTTCTTGAATGGTTTTCATAATTGTTTAATTTTTAACAATTTGTTACAAATTACAAAATTATGTTTTTTTTAATACAAAAAGGTTTATTTTGTTAAGTAATTATTAAAATTATATATTTCAGTTGTTTAGGTGTATTTTTGCTGTATTAATAAATACTAACTACTATTTTTTAGCGAAAGAAGAATACTGTTTTTATTTCTATTGGTTTATTAAATGCAAACAACTAAATTAATCCAACATATTTGTTAAATTTAAAAACACTTCTTTCGCTTCTTTTTTTCCGTACAAAACACTGTAAACAGCATCTATAATTGGTGTTTTTGCCTTGTTTTTTTGTTTGATTTTATAGGCACTTTTTGTAGCGTAATACCCTTCGGCAACCATACTCATTTCCATTTGAGCAGATTTTACAGTGTAGCCTTTTCCTATCATATTGCCAAACATTCGGTTTCTGCTAAATGTAGAATATCCTGTCACTAACAAATCACCTAAATAAGCCGAATTGTTAATGTTTCGTTTCATTTTATGCACTTTTT
>CAMZMA010000184.1 GCA_947311815.1 uncultured Flavobacteriaceae bacterium | reverse complement strand
TCATGATACCGACAGAATTTTATCCGAAGCAAAAAAGTATGGACTTATTCCTAAAATTCATGTCAATCAATTTACTACGATTGGTGGCGTGCAAATTGCTATAAAACACAAGGCTTTGTCTGTAGATCATTTAGAAATTATGAATGATAATGATATCGAATCCTTAAAAAATACAGACACAATGCCCGTTGCATTACCTTCTTGTTCGTTCTTTTTAAGCATTCCGTACACACCTGCTAGAAAAATAATTGATAACGGACTTCCGCTTGCTTTGGCTACCGATTTTAACCCAGGTTCTACTCCATCTGGAAACATGAATTTTGTAGTGGCTACTGCGTGTATAAAAATGAAAATGACACCCGAAGAAGCCATAAATGCAGCCACAATTAATGGCGCATTCGCCATGAATTTAGCTACCGAAGTTGGAAGTATTAGCAAAGGTAAAAAAGCGAATTTCATCATCACTAAAGAGATTCCGAGTTACGGGTTTATCCCTTATAATTTCGGAAATCATGTGATAGAAAAAGTATTTTTAGACGGTAAAGAAATCAAAAAATAAAAGACCTTATCGTTTTGTAAATTATTTTTAAATCGTTTACAAAACGATAATTTTCTACATACTCTCTATTCAATTTTATTTTTTTGGGCCACAATACTTCGTCATTATATTACAAAGGATTTTTTTGTTGCTTTAAAATAGCTTCTTCATTAGAAAACAGCAAAGTGGCTTGAGATGTTAACCCTGGTTTTACTGATAAAATAATTCGGTCTTTCCCTTTTAACGCATCTGCATATCCAATAACATCTGGTCTTGGACCAACAATACTCATTTGACCCAACAGAACATTTAAAAATTGTGGCAATTCGTCTAATTTGTATTTTCTGATAAAATTACCAAACGAAGAAATGGAGTTTTCATGACCTAATTTCATCGATTTTATTTTAAAAATAGTGAATGTTTTTCCGAATTGCCCCACACGCTTTTGAGTAAAAATACCAAACTCTTTATGTAGTATCGTTGATAAAATCATCAACAGAAAAATAGGGATTATAAAAATTACAATCCCTATTAATGATATAAAAATATCAAAAACTCTTTTTATTATTCTTTGTCTTAAAGACAACATATTACTTCTTAGGTTTTACCAAATTGATGAGTTTTGTGTACCATTTTTCTGGTTCATCATTTTCATGATATCCGTAGCCATATTTTCCGTAGCCGTAACCATATCCGTAGCCATAACCATATCCGTAGCCATAACCATATCCGTATTTATTTCTGATTGAGAAATCATTCAACACATAACTAATATTGGTTACTTTTTTGTTTTTATACATGTCGTCTATGGTTTTCATCATGCCTCTTTCTGAGTAATTTTGACGAATTGCATAAATAATTGCATCAGTGTATCTAAACATTTCTAAGGCATCAGAAACCAAACCAACAGGAGGCGTATCGATAATAACATAATCGTATTTTTCTTTTAAATGTGTTATTAATTTATCGGTATTTTCTCCTAATAATAGTTCTGATGGATTTGGCGGAATAGGTCCAGACAAAATAACATCTAAATTAGGTATTTTGGTAGGTCTAATAATCTCATCAATACTTTTTTGGTTGATTAAAAAGTTTACTACACCCACATCATTTGTCAAATCAAAATCTTCATAAATTTTTGGTTTACGTAAATCAAATCCTAAAAGCACTGTTTTCTTACCACTTAAAGCAAAAACTGTCGCCATATTGATAGAAATCATCGTTTTACCTTCTCCACTAACAGATGAGGTTAATAGTAAAACTTTTCCTTTATCATCTTGATTGTTTTTAAATAAAAACTGAATATTAGAACGAATAGCTCTAAAAGATTCGGCGACTGATGATTTTGATTTTTCGAAAACTGCTAAATTATTTTTGGCAAAATTTCTACCCACAACACCTAAAACTGGAATTGCATAATTACTTTCAATTTCTTCTACAGTATGGATTTTATTATCCATAATTTCTTTGACAATAATATAAAACAACGGAAAAATAATACCCAACATCAAAGCTACTATATAATTAAATTGTGTTTGTGGGTAAAAAGGTCCTTGACCTAAATCCATTGCAGAATCGATAATTTTAACATCCGAAACACTTGCTTCAATTGCGATACCTGCTTCGTAGCTTTTTTGCTTTAATAAGGTATAATTACCTTCAGTCATTTCAAAATTCTTTTCAAATTTTATCAACTGCTGCTCTCTTGCTGGTAATAATTTCATTTTGGCGTTAGAAGTTGCCATTCTTTTTTTAGCTTTTTTTATCTGTCTTTTTAGTGAATTTCTAAGAGTTCTTATGTTTTCAAAAAGGATATTCTTAATAATTTTTATTTCATTATCAAGTTTAATAATATCTGGATGATTATCTTTTACCGTATTTCGTAAATTTTCTCTTACAGAAGATTTCGTAATTAAATTAGCAATCTCTTCTCCAATTTTCCCATCAGGTGCATTTATAAGTGCAGGAACTGGTATGCTATTTAACTCTTTATGTGTTTTAATATAGTTTTCTAAATATTAATATTTTCTATATCATTGTTTAATTCTATATTTTTTTCTTCAAGCTCTAAAGACTCTGTATAAACTCTTTCTCCTTCATTAGAGAAACTATAAATATTATTTTTTTCTTTAAAATCATTCAACTTTTTTTGAATAATACCTAAACTATCCGTAGTGTTTGCTAATAATTTATCTATATATTTTTTCGTTTTTTTAGCATACAATGTTTTTTGATCTTGTTTGTCTTTTTCTAAAACTTTTATAGTGGTATTTAAATAATCTACAATTCGGTTTTTGTTACTTCCTGTCATCTGTAATTTAATCAAAGACGCCGCTTTTGTTAAGGTAATTACTCTTACATTTTTATAAGCACCAACTGTTTTTTGAAAACTATTAAAACGGATGTAATATTTTTCCCCTATTGGAAGAGGTTTTAAAGTAGCAATACTAAAATTAAAAAAAGGAGTTGCTATTTTTTTATTCACTTCAAACTCTTTAGAAAAAACAGCTACTTTAGATGAATGATAAGAAATACTA
>CAMZMA010000183.1 GCA_947311815.1 uncultured Flavobacteriaceae bacterium | reverse complement strand
GTTTAAATATGGTGCGTTTGGCATTTTAAAGCACTTAATTTTCAGTTTTACACTATGTTTATTTATTGCTATCATCTTAATTTTCAACACTATCTGCCAAATGCACTATATTTTTTGTTGTAGGGCGTTACTAAGTTACAATATTTTCAACCGTCAATCCTTCTTGTTCAAAAAATACTTTAACGTGACTTTCTGTATTTACACTTAAATTACTGTCTATTTCATCTTTTGGGTCTGTCCATATTTTGTGAGCAAATAATTTTTCCATTCTGCCTTGAATTAATTTCCATTCTTCATCTGAAATATTTCTTAAAAATAATTTACTCTTTTTATCTTCATCAAATATTCGTAAAACAACTGCAATAATATCCTTTAACATTTTACTCCAAGCCTTAATTGAACCAGACTTATAAATCCTTACGGATTTTTTATGAAAACTATCATTCTTGTCTGGGTTCCAAATATTTTCCAATGTTAAATTTGTTAAGATATTTAGTAGTTTTATTATATTTTTTCTTTCACTTTCTCTTAATTCATCGCTTTTTTCTATTTCTATATCAAGTGGTGGACTTGCTACAAAATATTTAAATATAGTTTGTTTTAAACTGTTAATAGTTAGAGGATTTTTCCTTGTTTTATTTCTTTCTGATATAAATTCAACAATTTTGTTTTCTTTATCTTCTAAGACACTATCAATAATATTACTCCTAAGCATATTTTTTGCATCAACTTTTTTCTTCCCCTTACTTACTAGAAAATTCACAAATTCTTTTTCTGTTTTTGCTCCCTTTGTTTCGAGAAATTCTTCCCATTCTCCTTTGAAAATGTCTGCCCATTTACTAATTAAAACAGAAGTGAAAAAGTTCATTTGACGTAATTTGTCGTGTGCTGCAAGATTTGTTTCTTTTAATACTTTTTCATCGGGTTCAATATAAACTTTACATTCAATCTGTTTTCTTCCAGCCCATATTTGTGCGGCAGATTTGTGTTGTCCATCAAATAATATAACAGATTTATTTACAAGCCTGCAAATAGCAGGTGATAATTGAGTATGAGAATTGAGATGAACATATAAATCCCAAAGTCGCTTCTCTTCTATTGGTCTTGGTTGAAGTTTTTCATCGTTTGAAAGATATTCAATCGGCAGGGTTATATAAAAATAGTCAAAACCTGTTGCAGGGCAAGTATATAGTTGAAAATTTTCTCCTGTCGTTTTTTCATTGAAATAGATTTTTATTTTTTTATCCTTGATTTCAAAATTTAATTTTTTTCCAAACTTTCCTTCCCCAATTATTTTAGTCAAAACATCATTTAATTTTTTAGGGTTCTTTGACTTGAAGAACTCTTCTATTTCAAGTTTTGTTCTATATTCTTCAATGGAAAGAATGCCTATTCTTCTATGATGGTCTTTACAAACAGGTGCAAGGTTATCTATTTTTGTTTCTTGCTTAAAACTCCACGGTAATATGTGATGATATTCGATATCTTTTTCATCTTCAATTGGATGATTATTGACATAGCATCTTACTTTACCATCAACCTTATGTTTTTCTTTAATAATCTTTTTTTGTTCTTCGTTTGCTGTTCTATTATTCATAGTTTCCTATTATTTTAATGCCCTACAACGGTTGGTATAAGCGTAGTAGCGGTCTTTAAATGCTCTAACTTTCGATTTATTATTAAAACTTTGTTAAGAGATAATTAACTTTAAGTTTAGCACAAAAACCGCTATTACGTTTATATTTTGTTACCCAACGTACTTGTTAATTTTCCACTTTTTGAAATGTTAAAATAATTCCGTCGGAAGATGGGCTGTCCAATAATTTTAATGTCTGCTCTTCTTCAATTTGATACTCATAATCAATATTTTCAATATTGACTGAGTCATTTGAAATAATATTATATGAATAATTACCATTATCATTAAGTGGTAGTTGAGTGCTTGTTGTTACATTTAGAGTGACATTTATTGAATTATTAGAGTTAATTGTCCAAATTATATCTCCAGTATTATAATTTTCTGTTTGTCCAAAACCTGGGTTAAATGACATTAAATACCAACTACCAACTAAATCAGTAGTTTCTTGATTTGTTTCATCGTTTTTATTACAACTTGTGATAAAAAATAAGGATAAAATTAAAAATATTGTTTTCATGATTTATATATTTTAAAAGTTATAAAAGCCCATGATTTTCATGGGCTTTGTTAATATTATTGTTTTATTAAAGTTTTAGCATCTACTATTTGTCCATTACAAACTAATGCAACTGTATAAAATCCATTTGTATAATTAATTACATTGATTGTTGTTTGAGATGAGTTAGTATCTAAAACATAATTATTTGAAGTTCCATTTGTTCCGTATTGACCAATTATCATTAAATAAGCAGAATTAACACCATTTAATTTATAACTAACTTGCATCTCATTTGATGTTGGGTTTGGAAAAACACTTTCTATAATACTTGGTTTTAATTTAACCTCTATCTCATCATAATCTTTAAAACCATCTGTTTCTGCGATAATTTCTAATTTATATTTTTTTGTAATATCTGCTGAAACAGTCAAGTCTTTTCCTTGATATATTAAGTTACCATCTGTATCATACCAATTATAAATTGCGGCTTCATTTATTTGCTCTGCACTAATTGTAATTGTCTCATTTTCATCAATTTCTTTATCATTTCCTGCATCTGCTATAAATATTGGTCTTGACTTCTTTTTAATAAGAAACGTTTCTCCACCTATTACTTCTCCTGTAATTGCATCTTTTTGAATTACATGATATTTATATTCTATTTTATCTGTTAGTTCTTTAGTTAAGAAATTAAAATCTAATGTCAATAAACCTCTTTCATTTGGTTCAAACATTATATTATCTAAAATCACATTATCTCCTTTAACTAATTTCCTCTTTTCATCTGATTTATCTTCCAATAGTTCTGCTTGTTTACCTCCACGCTCCCAAGCGTTAAAAATAATATCATCCATTTTTAGTGTTACTTCTGCTTCATCAAATATTGCTTTTCCTCCTTCATTTGTTTCTTTTTGTAATACTAAAAAGTAAGTTTTAGGAATATTATGAGGATTTGCAATCATTACAGATCCACTTGTAAATTCAGATTCTAAATCAACAACAGTTAAGTTTTTCCATGCTAAATTATTGTTATTTCTAACCATAACATTTGGATTAGAAGTCATAGGGAAACTTAAGGGGTCATTTGTAGCATTTATTTTTGATAATAAGCAGAAATGCCAAGGGTTATTACTTCCTTGACCACTTGTATAATTATCAGGATTAGGAACTACCCAAGGTATTTTAACAATAATCTCTTCATCTGCTTGAATTACGGGAATAGATACATTTGGTAGCGCACCACCTAAAGGATAAGTTCCATTCGTCAAACTTCCATCCCAATTTTGAGGCCACGCAAGTGCTGTATTGGCTTTAGCCCAATTAATTGAAAGAGTTTCGTTTCCAAATGAAGGAATACAACTTTTATTAATTACTCTTACATTAATATAATTAGGTTCGCCATTACTTTTATATTCAGGATTTTGATGCGTTAATCCATTGTCATTACTGTTTCTAATCCAAATATCTGGACTTGTCCACATATTGTTTGTAGTAGGATTTGGTTCTGTGCCATCATCATCATCAGAATCTTTGATATACAAGTCCAAGTCATCTCCAACACAACAACTTACTACGGTTTGTTGTAAAAAAGGTAGAGTTGCTATTGCATTTCTCGCTCTTGAACCTTGTAGAGGAGTAATGTAATCCATACAATCAGGGTGAGTATAAGCCATTATATTTTGCTCATCAGGATTATAACTATCTCCATTTGCATCTGTTCCACTTCCTAACCATTGACAATTAGGGTAAGAAACATTAAATTGAAGATGTGGGTCTGCTGGTGTGTCTGTAACATAATCGCCACAAGTACTTGAATTACTACCATTAACCAATTCTGCACATGGGTTGTCACTTCCACCTTCTGCTGTGCCATGAAAAGTATGCCATAAAAATAACACATGACCCATTTCGTGAGAAATAACATGGCTTGTTACAAGAGGAGAAAATGGAGAATTCCAAAAACTTCCAGACAAATAAAATTCGGAAGATTCTCCGACTCCATTTGCTCTACCTCCTGCGGGAGCACCATCGTGATAAAGATAGATGTCAATTCCATCTGTATGATTATTTACGGTGTAAATATTTACGCCTGGAGAATTATAATATGAATCATTATCTATGTAGTCAATAATTCCATCCCAATTAAAGGATATGTCATGAGGACTGTAGTCGTCAGTTAACATTTGAAATGCTTGATTTACTGCACTTGTTGTTTGACCACCAGTTCCATTTGATGTTCTAATTACATGTATATAAATTTTAACGCAATATGAATTATCGCTAAGTGATGAAGACCTCATCATTGTATTTAGTAATTGGTTATTTGAATGATTTGGTGTATGACAAAATGTTTGTGCTTTTACAGTATAAAATATTGTCATTAATATAATTGATATGTATATTTTTGCTTTCATTATTTTATACTGTAAAAGCACAAACATTTTGTCATACACCAAATCATTCAAATAACCAATTACTAAATACAATGATGAGGTCTTCATC
>CAMZMA010000182.1 GCA_947311815.1 uncultured Flavobacteriaceae bacterium | reverse complement strand
CGGTTCTATTAATTAAAGTAACTTGCTTGTTTTGGGTATATTCTGCTAAATTTTTACAAGTGTGTTTCCCCATTTTTCCTAAACCAAAAACCAATACATTTTTTTGATTATAATTGGATACGTTTTTGATAATATATTGAATAGCAGCATACGATACAGAAGTTGTACCCGAACTTAATTTTGTTTCGTTTTTAACAATTTTACTAGCATGCATAATGTTGTTTAGCAATCGCTCAAAATACGCATTTACAGTACCTAATTCTTTTGCTAATTTAAAAGATTGACGCAGTTGCCCAACGATTTCATAATCGCCTAAAATCTGACTTTCTAAACCTGTACCCATTCTAAATAAATGGTTAATAGCTTCCTGATTTTTATACACATTAGAAACTTTTACAAAATCTTCTACAGAACCGTTAGAAAACTTGCATAACAAACTGATTAATTTAAATGGATGCGCTACCAAACCCGTAACCTCAGTACGATTGCAAGTTGACAATACAAAAACGCCTTCAATTCCGTTTTTTTTAGCCTCTTTTAATAATTCAATTTGATTTTCTTTAGATACAGAAAAACTACCTCGTGTTGCGGCATCGGCTTTTTTATAGCTAACACCAATATTGTACAAATTTTTGTGATTATTATCTGATTTCATTCATAAATATTAGAAAGAATGCGCAAAAATAATTTGTTCTTTTCAATAAAAGTATCGCTAAAAGAACAATTAATGTCGTTTTTTGATTTTTAACAATTTTTTACTGTTTTAAAAATCAAAAAACAGTACTTTTGTAGTCGTTTTTATTGGATTTATTACTCACTATTTTTTGTAATTTAAAAACGAAACAGTAACCATATTGTATTTTATGACACTAAAAAACAACGCCCAAAGTTCTTTTGAAGAATTTGTTTTAGAAGACGGATTTCATTTATTAGAATTTAGAAATAAAACAACTAATAATCAGCGTTTTGAACGCGATATTGACAACTCTTTTATTCAGTTACATTTTTGTTTACAAGGCACTATAAAGTTTCTTTTTAACAAAGGAGCGTACTCCTTAGATGTTTTAGACAAACGAGTAATTTTATTGTACAATCCGCAGCAAAAATTACCCATTAATTTAGAAATTAGACCCAAAACAACGGCTATTTCTTTGTTAATTTCTATCAAACAATTTCATTATTTATTCTCTAAAGAAGCCAATTATATCCCCTTTTTGAGCGATGAAAATAGTCATAAAAAATACTATGATGATAGCGAAATAAAAAAGAGTGTTTTAGATGTTTTGCAACAAATCATCAACAAAAAAATTAATAATTCTATCAAAGATTTATACTTAAAAGGAAAAGTGTATGAATTATTGAGTTTGCATTTTCAAAAAGAAGAAAATATTGATGGTGAGTATTGCCCTTTTTTAGTTGATGAATCACATGTTTTAAAAATTAGAAAAGCCAAAGATATTATTATTACAAATATGGTAGAGCCCCCAAGTTTACAAGAATTGGCAACCGAAGTAGGCATCACCTTAAAAAAATTAAAAGAAGGGTTTAAACAAATTTATGGCGACACGGTGTATAGTTTTTTGTTTGATTACAAAATGGAACATGCCAGAAAATTATTAGAAACCAATAAACACAATGTAAATGAAGTAGGTGCTCAAGTAGGCTATAGTACTGCAAGTCATTTTATTGCAGCTTTTAAAAAGAAATTTGGCACCACACCAAAACAATATGTGAAAAGCCTCTCTTTATGAAACAACTCACACATTACGACATAAAAAATAAGCAACAAAATTTTCCGATTACCATTGTTTGTGACGCCATAAGAACACCCGAAAATATCGGGATGTGTTTTCGTATTTCAGAAAGTTTTGGTGTGCAAAAAGTATATCTACACGAAAGTTCACCATCAATAGAGAACAGAAGTGTAAAAAAAACAGCACGAAATACCTTACAACAAATTTCGCATGAGCGATATGATGATTTTGAGCAACTTATCCATCAACTAAAAAAAGAAGGAAACACAATTATTGGTATTGAAATTACCGATAAAAGTATCGCTCTTCAAGAATTTAATTTCACCTCATTCGATAAAATTGTATTGTTGTTAGGAAGCGAACGCAACGGAATTGAAAACATACATTTATTAGATGCAACAGTTGCTATACCTATGTTTGGGCGTAATTCTTCGATGAATGTAATTCATAGTTTAGCGATTGCGTTGTATGAGGTTACGAATCAATTAAAAAGCCAATTACCACTGTAAAATATTTTAGATGAAATATACCGTATTAAAAAAAAACAGATTGCCATGTCGCTTTTATCAAGCTTCTTGCAATGACAAAAAAAGTATTAAAAAATAGCATCATTAGGAAGAAAATATGACTGAATCTACCTTTTGGTAGACAGGGTAATCTTAAAAAAAATGAGATTGCTTCACTTTGTTCGCAATGACAAAAAGATTAAAAATGAAAAAAGGAGTTTTACTCATCAATTTAGGATCACCAGAAAGCACTTCTGTAAAAGACGTTAAAAAATATTTGAATGAATTTTTAATGGACGAACGGGTAATTGACATTCCGTATTGGAAACGTTTTTTACTGATTAAAGGAATTATTTTACAAACCAGACCTAAAAAAGCCGCCGAAGCGTATAAAAAAATTTGGTGGAAAGAAGGTTCTCCGTTAGAAGTTATTTCTAAACGATTTACCAAAAAAGTACAAGAAAAAGCAACAATTCCGGTGACTTTGGCAATGCGTTATGGTAATATGAGCATACAAAAAGGTTTTGAAGAACTGACAAAACAAGGAGTTGACGATATTTTAATTGTTCCGCTGTATCCGCATTTTGCCATGTCATCAACAGAAACAGTTACCGTAAAAGCAGAAGAAATCCGTAAGAAATATCATCCGAGAGTAAAAACCACGGTGCTACCTTCGTTTTATAATCATCCTAATTATATTAAGGTGATGAGCAACAACATCAAAAAACACTTAGAAAATTTTGAGTATGACCATCTACTATTTTCTTACCACGGATTGCCAGAACGTCATATTTTAAAAGCAGACCCAACAAATAACCACACCGAACTAATCACAAATAAAGATTGTTGCAGCGTAAATTCTGTAGCAATTAATACATGTTACAGACAGCAGTGTTTTGAAACTACCAAAGAAATTGCCAAAGTTTTAAATTTAAAAAAAGGAACTTATAGCAATTCTTTTCAATCGAGAATGTTAAAAGACCCTTGGCTAAAACCCTATACCGATTTTGAATTTGACCGTTTAGTAAAAGAAGAAGGAAAACAAAAATTAGCAGTAATTACGCCTGCATTTGTGTCGGATTGTTTAGAAACACTCGAAGAAATTGCTATTGAAGGCAAAAAACAATTTTTAGCTGCGGGTGGAAAAACATATACCCATATACCTTGCATGAATGATAATGATAATTGGGTTGCAGTGATGAATGGTTGGATTGAGGATTGGGTTGTTGGTTGTTAGTTGTTGGTTGTTGGTTGTAATAAAAATATTAAATTTGAATTTTAAAAAACAACACTTATGGATTTTCTTTACGTAAAATCGTTACATATTATTTTTGTAATCACTTGGTTTGCAGGATTATTTTATATCGTTCGCTTATTTATTTATCATGCCGAAGCCGAAAAAAAACTGCCTCCTGCCAAAGAAATTTTACAAACGCAATACAAATTAATGAGCAAACGTTTGTGGTATATTATTACATGGCCATCAGCAATTTTAGCCAGTTTTTTCGCTTTTTGGATGCTGTTTAAAAACCCTGTGTATTTAGAGCAACCTTGGATGCTTGTTAAACTTTCGTTCGTTTTGGTCTTGTATTTTTATCATTTTGCGTGTCACTCTATTTTTAAACAATTACAAAATGATGTTGTAAAATATTCTTCTTTTAAATTACGAATTTTTAACGAAGTTGCTACCATCATCTTATTTGCAATTGTATTTTTAGTAGTGTTAAAAAATGCCATTAACTGGATTTGGGGCGTGGTAGGAATCGTGCTAGTTTCCGTACTATTAATGATGAGTATTAAACTCTACAAAAAAGTACGCACAAAAAAAGATTGGGATAAGTTTGAAAAAAAGTTGATGAAAGAAGATGAGAAAAATGAAAATTTATAAAATAATTAACGTTCTATCAGTTAACTAGAGAACCTACTGCCTTATAGAAAAAAAACATAAACCACTGATAAATAGTTTATTGTAAGTTTTTTATATTTGAAAAAAATCGCAATTTGTTAAAAACTTCATGTTTTTTGTGAATAAATATAGTATTGAAAACAACCAATTAAGAATATCTTTGTAAAAAGAAATCTTAACTGGTTGTTTTAGGTAAAAGTTAATTTGAATTTGATGCCTAATTTTAAAGATTCCAAACCTTTAAAATTCAATGAGCAAATTTTCTAGTTTAGCTTCCAAAACTAAACTACCTTTTCTAAGTCGATTGTTACAGCAATCGACTTTTTTTGTTAATTAAGTTATAATAACAGCACAAATATAATAATGTATTTGTATTTGTATTAT
>CAMZMA010000181.1 GCA_947311815.1 uncultured Flavobacteriaceae bacterium | reverse complement strand
GGTATCACTTAAACGAGGCATTGTAATTACTTGAATTCCTTCTGGAGTTTCAACAGTATTTGTAGTTGTATCTTCGGTGGTTTTACTAACGGTTTTTTCTTTTTTGGTGTACAAGAAGGAGAAACTGCTCCTGTAGATACTTTACTTGCCATTATTGGCGAAAAAGGTGAAGACATCAGTGCACTTTTAGTAGAACCTGAAGAAAAAAGCACCAAAAAAGAAAAAACCGTTAGTAAAACCACCGAAGATACAACTACAAATACTGTTGAAACTCCAGAAGGAATTCAAGTAATTACAATGCCTCGTTTAAGTGATACCATGACTGACGGAACAGTAGCAACATGGTTAAAAAAAGAAGGTGACACAGTTGAAGAAGGCGATATTTTAGCCGAAATTGAAACCGACAAAGCTACGATGGAATTTGAATCTTTTCATGAAGGAACTTTGCTGTATATCGGTGTAAAAGAAGGCGAAACCGCTCCTGTAGATTCTTTACTTGCCATTATTGGCGAAAAAGGCACAAATATTGCTGATTTTGTAGCATCTTATAAAACAAACTCATCAACCGAAGCGATAACTCCAACTTCAAAAGAGGAAGAAAAACCCGTAGAAAACAAAACTGCTACAACTACTCAAAAAACTACCAGTTCTAGTGGTGGCAGAATTTTAGCATCTCCTTTGGCAAAAAAAATAGCGAAAGATAAAAACATCAATTTAGCAAATGTTTCGGGTTCTGGAGAAAACGGACGCATCATTAAAAAAGATGTTGAAAATTACACACCTGCTGTTGAAAAACCTGTTGAAACTACACAAACACAAAGCACACAAACTACCGTTGTAAACAATTTTATTCCTGCTGGAGAAGAAGGTTTCGAAGATGTTAAAAACTCGCAAATGCGCAAAGTAATTGCCAAACGTTTGGGCGAATCTAAATTTACAGCTCCTCATTATTATCTTACTATTGAAGTTGATATGAGTACAGCAATGGCATCAAGAAAAACAATAAATGCCATACCAGATACCAAAGTCTCGTTTAATGACATGGTAGTAAAAGCGTGTGCAATGGCATTAAAAAAACATCCGCAAGTAAATACTTCTTGGATTGGTGATGCTACTCGATACAACAAACACATACATATTGGTGTGGCCGTTGCTGTTGATGACGGTTTATTAGTACCTGTATTAAAATTTACAGATCAAATGAGTTTGACTCAAATTGGTGGTAAAGTAAAAGAATTAGCAGGAAAAGCAAGAACTAAAAAAATTGCCCCTAACGAAATGGAAGGAAGCACTTTTACAATTTCTAACTTAGGTATGTTTGGTATTTTAGAATTTACCTCAATTATTAATCAACCTAATTCAGCAATTTTATCCGTAGGCGCTATTGTGCAAAAACCTGTGGTAAAAGATGGTCAAATTGTTGTAGGAAATACTATGAAAATCACTTTAGCTTGCGATCATAGAACTGTTGATGGTGCTACTGGCGCACAATTTTTACAAACCTTAAGAACCTTTTTAGAAAATCCTGTTACCATGTTGGCGTAACTTTTTTAATCATAATAATTTAAAGAAGCAGTTAGAAAAAATCTAGCTGCTTTTTCATTTTAACAACTACTCATCTTTTATTTTTGGTTGATAGTACTTTAAACAATGTCATTTATCCACTTTTTTATACAATCTTTTTACAGTAAGTTTGCATAAACTGAAAAAGCATACATTAAAATGAACTATATTTTATTTGATAGCGATGTACGTAATGCACTACTTCCTTTTACATATACAAGACCCGTTGCAGATATTAGAATTGGTATTTTAACCATCAGAGAAAAATGGGAAAAACACTTAGGATTCACTACCACAACGCTTACCGAAGAATATTTAGAAGAAAAACATCCGATGGTAGAGCTAGATGAAAACATTTTAATAAATGCTTCTTTTTTACCCACGGATGTATTGGTTGATAAAGTGAAAAAACTACAAAAAAACGAAGCTATTTTTAAAGATGAAGATGTCATCGCTTTTTACACAACAAACACACAAGAAGAAGTAAATTTTGACACCTACAAACACATAGAATTTTCTGATGAATTGCTTCAAATTAAAAACACATGGGATATTTTTTCATTAAATGATAAAGCAATTCAATTAGATTTCGATTTAGTTACCAAAAACAAAACATCACAACCCATACCAGAAGGCGTGCAATACATAAATAAAGAAGCTATCTTTATAGAAGAAGGTGCCGAAATTCTTTTTTCAACATTAAACGCTTCCAAAGGCCCTATTTACATCGGTAAAAACACACTCATTATGGAAGGAAGCCACATAAGAGGCCCTTTTGCTATGTGCAAAAATGCAGTAGTAAAAATGGGTACAAAAATTTACGGAGCAACTACTTTAGGTCCAGATTGTAAAGTTGGTGGAGAACTTAATAACACTGTTTTATTTGGTAATTCTAGCAAAGGACATGAAGGTTATTTAGGAAATTCAGTTATTGGCGAATGGTGTAATTTAGGCGCAGACACCAACAACTCTAACTTAAAAAACAACTATGCAGAAGTGAAACTTTGGAGTTACGAAACAGAACGATTTGCAAAAACAGGGTTACAATTTTGTGGTTTAATGATGGGCGATCACTCAAAATGCGGTATCAATACTATGTTTAATACAGGTACCGTAATTGGTGTAAGTGCCAATGTTTTT
>CAMZMA010000180.1 GCA_947311815.1 uncultured Flavobacteriaceae bacterium | reverse complement strand
TGGTTTCAAATAGAGTTAAAATAATGTGTTTTAAGTGTATTTCGTTTCAGATTCTAAAAACTTTGACACGAATTACGCAAATTCACATAACATAGAATACCGTGAAACTTTTACGAAGTAAACTTTCAATCTTCCAAATCAAACTTACAAAATTTCTGCTTATAGTGGTTTAGTTTAGTGCATTTAAAGCTTTGTCATAATTAGGTTCATTTACAATTTCAGAAACTTGTTCTGTATAAGTAACTATGCCGTTTTTATCTAAAATTATGATACAGCGAGAGTGTAAATTGGTCAAAGGACCAGTTGTAATTTCTAAACCATATTCTTTTCCAAAAGTTCCTGTTGCAAAATCAGACAACATAATTACATCTTCTAAGTCTTCTGCACCACAAAAACGTTCTTGAGCAAAAGGTAAATCGCGAGAAATACATAAAACGCTGGTGTTTTCTAAAACAGAAGCCTCTTTGTTAAAATTACGCACCGATGCTGCGCAAGTACCAGTATCAATACTCGGAAAAATATTTAAAATGAGTTGTTTTCCTTTAAAATTTTCCAATGTTTTTTTTGATAAATCTACTGCTGTTAAAGAAAAATTAGCCGCTTTTGTGCCAATTTCGGGTAAAGCTCCAATTGTGTTAATTGTATTTCCTTGTAAGGTAATTGTTGCCATATTATTTTGTGTTAAAAGTTGATTCAAAAATAAGGTTTTTTTGATGATTGTTATAGAAAAATAATACTTTTTATAAACTATCTTCGCAGTCTGTAAAAAAGAATTTAAAAATTGAATTTAGCCAGATACACATCAGAATTTAAAAAAAACTTGCACATTGCATACCCAGTAATGATAGGTCAATTAGGGCATGTTTTGGTTGGATTGGCAGATAATTTAATGGTGGGTAAATTAGGTGCAGCATCTTTAGCAGCAGTTTCGTTGGCAAACGGAATTACCTTTATAGCACTGTCTTTGGGCATCGGTTTTACTTTTGCGATAACGCCTTTAATTGCCGAAGCAGACGGAGAAAAAAATATAGAAAAGGGCAGGAGCTATTTTCAACACGGTATTTTATTATCAACCGTTTTAGGAATTGTATTATTTTTACTTTTAGTACTAGCAAAACCTATTTTACGCTATATGAATCAGCCAGAAGAAGTGGTTGCTTTGGCAATTCCGTATTTCGAAGTGATTGCTTTTTCTATGATTCCGCTAATGATTTTTCAAGGATTTAAACAATTTGCTGATGGATTATCGCTCACAAAATACGCGATGCACGCCACCATAATTGCCAATATTATTAATGTTTTTTTTAATTATATGTTGATTTACGGAATTTGGTTTTTTCCTAGATTAGAAATTGTAGGTGCAGCATACGGAACGCTTTTTTCTCGTTTTGCGATGTTGGCTTTTTTACTTTATATCATTAAAACAAAACCTGTTTTTAAACCATATTTGCAAAATTTTTCGTTTTCTGAAATTAAAAAAAGTATTTTAAAACGAGTTATCGATTTAGGATATCCAACAGCATTACAAATGTTTTTTGAAGTAGGTATTTTTGCTTCGGGTATTTTTTTAGCAGGAGCTATTGGTACAAACTCGCAAGCAGCAAACCAAATAGCTCTAAATTTAGCTTCAATGACGTTTATGATTGCCGTTGGATTAGGCGTTACAGCAACTGTAAGAGTAGGGAATCAAAAAGGATTAAAAAATTACAAAGAATTAAGAAGAATTGCATTGTCTGTTATTTTATTAATGGCAATTATCGATTTATTTTTTGCACTGGGTTTTATCTTTGCCAAAGACATTTTACCTACATATTACATCAGCAATAAAGAGGTTGTAGCAACGGCATCAGTTTTAATTGTTATCGCAGGTTTTTTTCAGCTTTCTGACGGAATACAAGCTGTAGTTTTAGGGTCATTACGTGGCTTACAAGATGTAAAAGTACCCATGCTAATTACTTTTATTGCCTATTGGGTTATTGGTTTTCCTATTTGCTACTATTTAGGCTTGCATACCGAGTTAAAAGCTGTAGGAATTTGGATAGGATTATTCATTTCTTTAACAGCATCGGCAATAATGTTATATATTCGCTTTCATACATTAACCAACAAATTAATTAAAACAAAACACCATGAGCTTACCTAAATTTTTATTAGCAGATAATAGTCATTTTCCTGATGATATTTATGTATTACACACTCAATTTCCACGTTTTTTAATCAATTTAAAAGATGATTCTATTGATTGGTATGACGATTTAATTGGTACCGATGAAAACGAAATGGCAAACGAAGTAGCTACACTTATGGATGCTGCTGGCGAGTTTTATGACGATGAAATGAAAGGTTTGTAGCGGAATAATTACCTCTATTTTTTTGTCTAGTCCTAAAATACGGCTACAGATTAATATTCATTTTTTACTGCAATTTGTGCATACTTGGTTGAATAAAAGGTTTGGTCTAAATAAAATTCGTCTTTTAAAATTCCGTTAACCCTTTCTGCAACTGCGTTTTCGTAGCAATGGTTTTCTTCTGTCATACTAATATTGATGT
>CAMZMA010000179.1 GCA_947311815.1 uncultured Flavobacteriaceae bacterium | reverse complement strand
TTGCAATAAAAATTGTCAGTTTTTAAAAGATATTTTTATATTTATACGACAAAATGACAGATTACGATTTTAAATCATCTAAAAATGAATTTTTATTATTTCTAAAAAAATTATATCTTTGGAAAGTTATTTTATAACATAAAAAATAGAATTAAATAAATTAAACAAAAAATCATGAGCAAATTCGATGAGAAAGTAGCACAGTACAAAAAATTTATGGACGATAGAGATTTACGTTCAAATACAGATTTATTAAGAGCAGTAACCAAAGGTTTAGGTCCATCTATTTATAAAAGAGATGCAGAAACAGTTTCTGGTTCTGATCCTAAAGAATTAGCAACTGTAAAGAAAAACTTTTTAATGAAAAAATTAGGATTAGCTGACGGACCAGAATTAGATGCAGGAATTGCTGAAGTTATGGAAAGAATAGGGAAGTCTGAAAGAAATAAATATAGAGCAGTAGTGTACTATATGTTAATGAAAAAATTTGATAAAGAATCTGTGTACGGGTTTTAATAAAATCTTTTTTTAATAAAATTTAAAACCAACTCTTTTGAGTTGGTTTTTTTTATTTTAGCCAATATTTTTAATAAAAAAAGATGTCACAGTTTATTAGTGTTTTTGATATGTTAAAAATTGGTGTTGGGCCTTCAAGCTCTCATACCTTAGGACCTTGGCGTGCTGCTCAACAATGGATTCAAAAATTAAAAAAAACAGATGATTTTAATCAAATTGATGGTATTCGTGTTGATTTGTTTGGGTCTTTATCGCTAACAGGTAAAGGGCATGCAACAGATTTTGCTATCTTGTTAGGTTTAAGTGGTACCGATCCAGAATATATTCCTATAGCTGATATTCAAGGCATTGTCAATAAGATAAAAGAAACAAAAACCTTGCTTTTTAATGATGAAAGGAATATTGTTTTTTCTATTGAAAATATTGTTTTTAACAAAGAATTTTTGCCTTTTCATGCAAATGGATTAACGTTTAGAGGGTTTTCTAAAGGAAAAGAAATTACTACAGAAACCTATTTTTCTATCGGTGGTGGTTTTGTAATTCAAGAAGAAATTGTAACACCGAAAAAAAACAAAATAAGTAAAAAAAATTTTCCTTTTCCGATTAAACGAGCGACTGAACTTGAAGATTATTGTGAAAAAGAAGGAAAGTTAATATCAGAAATTATTTATCAAAATGAATTGCAATTAAGATCTGCAAATGAAATTGACACCGAATTAAAAAGAATTTGGAAAGTAATGTTGCAATCTATGTACACAGGTTGTCATACGCAAGGAATTTTACCAGGAGGGTTGCAAGTAAAACGAAGAGCTTTTGATACACATAAAAAACTAATAAAAGACGCAATCTATTCGAATCCACAAGAATGGATAGCAAGTATTAGAAATACTGAAGTGAAATTTAGAGAAATTTTAAAATGGGTAAGTTGTTTGGCATTGGCAGTAAATGAAGTAAATGCTTCTTTAGGGCGTGTTGTTACTGCACCAACAAACGGAAGTGCAGGCGTAATTCCTGCTGTTTTAATGTATTATTTATTGATTGAAAATCATGAAGCCGATTTTGAGCATATCAAAAAATTCTTATTAGTTACTGGCGAAATTGGTAGTATTTTTAAAAAAAATGCAACTATTTCTGCTGCCATGGGAGGTTGTCAAGCAGAAATTGGCGTTTCTTCTGCCATGGCAGCTGCTGCATTAACCGAGTTGTTAGGTGGTACGCCATCGCAATGTTTGGTGGCAGCAGAAATAGCGATGGAACATCATTTAGGATTAACCTGCGATCCTATTGGAGGCTTGGTGCAAGTGCCTTGTATTGAGCGAAATGCAATGGGAGCCATAAAGGCGATTAATGCTGCAGAAATGGCATTAGAAACCAATCCAAAAGATTCTTTGGTTCCGCTAGATAAAGTGATTGATACGATGTGGGAAACCGCCAAAGATATGAATCGGAATTATAAAGAAACATCCGAAGGTGGTTTGGCAGTTACTGTTGGTTTAGCAGATTGTTGATTAATGGCAATAGGTAAATAGGCAATAGGCTGTAGGCGATAGGCTGTAGGCGATAGGCTGTAAGCTTTAAGTTAAAAAGGGTCACATATTATTTATAGGGATTAAGCAAAAAGTTTGTATAATCTAAACAGGAAAAATTCAGTATCCGATACTCCTCTTAAATTTGCTCTAAAGAGTTTTATTGCTCTCAAATGTAGTTAAAACTATGCACTTTCAGTGCATTTCGCTTTAGCTTCTAAAAATGTTTACCTTTGTTGTATGTCCAAGCAACGAGTTAACGGTCATACAGTTTCAAGATTAACAGTTCACCTTGTTTGGAGTACAAAGTATAGGTATGCCGTTTTAAAAGGTGATATTCAAAAAAGGTGTAGGCAATTAATAATTCAGATTTTTGATACAGAAGATATTGTGATATTGAAAGGAGTAGTTTCTAGAGACCATATTCATATGTATTTAGAATATCGTCCGTCACAAGATATCAGTACAATCGTAAAAAAGTTAAAAGGGAGAACTTCAAGAAAACTTCAAGAAGAGTTTCCAGTTTTGCGTAAAAAGTATTGGGGACGACATTTTTGGGCAATAGGATTTGGGTGTTGGAGTACAGGTAATATCACAGATAAAATAGTTAATGAATATTTAGAGCATCATAGAAAATCAAGTAACGATAATGATAATTTTATCCTTGAGTAAGCACGTTTGCTTCCGTACACCTGACTTTAGTCAGATTTAAAAACCTATGGACTTGTAGTCCATAGTGGTT
>CAMZMA010000178.1 GCA_947311815.1 uncultured Flavobacteriaceae bacterium | reverse complement strand
CTGTTGGTTTAGCAGATTGTTGATTATGGCAATAGGTAAATAGGCAATAGGCTTTAGATTAAAGGGAAAGTCTAAAACTAAAGTAGAAAGTTTTTGTATTTTACCAACAACCAACAACCAACAACCAACAACCAACAACCAACAACCAAATCCCTATCGCGTAAAAACCAACTCGGTTTCTGTAGATAAATTAGCATCAAAACCGTAACCATTTACGTTAAATCCTTTTAATTTTTCTATAGAATTAATGTTGTTGTCAATAATATATCTTACCATAAGTCCGCGTGCTTTTTTAGCGAAAATGGCAACAATTTTATAAGTATCGCCTTTTAATTCTTTAAAAACGGGGGTAATAATGGTTGTTTTTAAGCTGTTTTTTGGGATGACTTTAAAATATTCGTTACTCGCTAAATTGATAAAAATTTCACTTTCTTGCATTTCATTATTAAGAGCATCGGCAATTTGTTTGTCCCAAAATTTGTATAAATTTTCTTTGGTACCTGTTTTTAATTTTGTTCCCATTTCTAATCGGTAAGGTTGTATTAAATCTAAAGGTTTTAAAAAACCGTACAAACCAGATAAAATGCGTAATTTATTTTGTAAAATCGGTAGTTTTTCTGGCGATAAAGTTTGTATATCAATACCTCTATATACTTCACCTGTGAAAGCATAAATTGCTTGTTTGGCGTTTTTTAAAGTAAATGGAGCTTGCCAAGTTTGGTTTCTTTCGTAATTTAAATCTGCCAAAGCAGGAGATATTTTCATGAGTTCAGTCAAATTTTTTCTTGACAGACTTTTTAGTTTTTTATTTAATTTGATTGATTTGTCTAAAAAAATAGGTTGTGTATGCAAACTTGTTGGAGATTTACTTTTGAAATCTAAAGACTTGGCAGGAGAAATAATAATTTTCATAAAAATTAGGTTCAAATTAGAAAGCCTAAAATTACAATGTAAAAGAATGCTATTCAAATATTATGAATATAAATATTGATGATTATATCAATAAAAACTATCATTATATTTGTTTTTGATGATGAAATATTAACTATTATCTCTATTTTTGTGTTTTAAAAAACACATTTTTATGGAAGATACATCAGAAAAAATCACCGAATTTGAAAAGCATTATGTAAACAGAGGTAGCTGGTTGAGAGCTGCTATTTTAGGTGCAAATGATGGGATTTTATCTACTGCAAGTATAGTTATTGGGGTGGCAGCTGCAGCCGCAACAAGAGACGCTATCGTATTAACAGGTGTAGCGGGTTTGGTGGCAGGAGCTTTGGCAATGGCAGCAGGAGAATATGTGTCGGTAAGTTCTCAAGCAGATTTAGAAGTTGCAGACTTAGCAAGAGAAAAAAAAGAGTTAGAAGACATGCCAGAAGAAGAAGAGTATGAGTTGGCAAAAATTTATATGGGCAGAGGTTTGAGTAAAGATTTAGCAATAAAAGTAGCTAGAGAGTTAACAGAACACGATGCATTAGGTGCTCACGCAAGAGATGAATTGGGTATTAATGAAATTACGCAAGCACAACCGCTACAAGCGGCACTTGCCTCTGGTGCAGCTTTTGTTTTTGGAGGTTCTTTGCCAGTTATTGTTGCTTTGTTTGGTGCTATTAAAAACATGGTGTATTTACAATATATTTTCGCCTTACTTTTTTTAATTGCTTTAGGAGTCGCTGCGGCAAAAACAGGAGGTTCTGATGTAAAGAAAGCTATTTTAAGAGTTACTTTTTGGGGAACAGTTGCTATGGGGATAACTGCAGGAATCGGATATTTGTTTGGTGTAAATGTTGGATAGTTTTTTTATTGCTGTTCGATTAAAATTTAGAAGAAGCCTAAAACATTATGATTAATAGATTTTTTTTAAACTCATAACCAACAACCAACAACCAACAACCAACAACTAACAACCAACAACTAACAACCAACAACTAACAACCAACAACTAATAACCAACAACCAATTCCTCCTTCAAAAATTTCGCGGTATAACTTGTTGTGTGTTTTGCAACTTGCTCAGGAGTTCCTGTACATAATACTTTTCCGCCATTTTTTCCACCTTCTAAACCGATGTCAATAATATAATCAGCTAATTTAATAACGTCCATATTATGTTCAATAATAAGTACAGTATTTCCTTTGTTGGCTAATTTATTAAGTACTTCCATGAGTACTCTGATGTCCTCAAAATGCAGACCTGTTGTAGGTTCATCCAAAATATAAAAAGTATTTCCAGTATCTCTTTTCGAAAGTTCTGTGGCTAATTTTATACGTTGTGCTTCTCCGCCAGAAAGCGTGGTAGATTGCTGACCAAGTGTAATGTACCCCAAGCCAACATCTTGTATGGTTTTTAATTTTCTGTGGATTTTAGGAATCATTTCAAAGAAAATAACCGCATCATTAATCGTCATATTTAATACATCAGAAATCGATTTTCCTTTAAATCTAATTTCTAAAGTTTCTCTGTTAAAACGTTTTCCTTGACAGGTTTCGCATTCAACATGTACATCGGGTAAAAAGTTCATTTCTATAATTCTTACACCGCCTCCTTGACAGGTTTCGCAACGTCCATCTTTTACATTAAATGAAAATCGACCAGGTTTATAACCACGAATTGCCGCTTCGGGAGTTTTGGCAAACAAACTTCTAATTTCGCCAAAAGTACCTGTGTAGGTTGCAGGATTTGAACGAGGTGTTCGTCCGATAGGAGATTGGTCAATATCAATCACTTTATCGATGTGTTCTAAGCCTGTAATTTTCTTGTAAGGCATCGGTTTTTTTACACCTCTATAAATATGTGCATTTAAAATAGGATACAACGTTCCGTTGATTAAGGTCGATTTTCCGCTACCAGAAACACCTGTAACACAAATCATTTTTCCGAGAGGAAATTCTATCGAAACATTTTTTAAATTATTACCTGTTGCACCACTTAATTTGATGCTTTTTCCGTTACCTTTTCTACGTTTTTTAGGAACTGCAATGGTTTTTCTTTCAGTAAGATAATCGGCAGTTAAGGTTTGGTGTGTTTTTAACTCTTCAAAAGTTCCTTCGCTAACAATTTCACCTCCGTGTTTTCCTGCTCCAGGACCAATATCTAAAACAAAATCGGCACAGGCTATCATATCTTTATCGTGTTCTACTACGATGACCGAATTCCCAATATCACGTAATTTCACCAAAGAATGGATAAGTTTTTGATTATCTCGTTGATGCAACCCGATGCTCGGTTCATCTAAAATATATAAAACACCAACTAGCTGCGAACCAATTTGTGTGGCTAAACGGATGCGTTGTGCTTCTCCACCCGATAAAGATTTCGAAGTTCTATCAATCGTTAAATACTCTAAGCCAACATCTAATAAAAACTGAATGCGAGTACGAATTTCTTTGATAATTTCTCCGCCAATTTTTACTTGTCTTTTAGATAAATTTTGTTCGATAGTTGCAAACCAATTTGCCAATTCAACAATGTCCATTTGTGCCAAATCACTGATGTTTTTATCAGTAATTTTAAAATTAAGAGCTTCTTTTTTTAAACGTTTTCCGTTGCATGTGCCACAAGCAACTTCATCCATAAAACCTTTTGCCCAACGTTTTATAGAAGTGCTTTCGCTATGTTGATATTGGTTTTTTATAAAGGCAATAATCCCTTCGAAATCTATTTCGTAATTTCGGGTAACGCCAATGGTTTTCGATTTGATTTCAAATTTTTCGTTGCCACCATATAAAATAATGTGCATCGCTTCTTTAGGAATCTTTTTTATCGGGTCGCTTAGGTTAAATTGATAACGTTCGGCAATATGTTCGATTTGTTTAAAAATCCAACTATTTTTTTGATCGCCTAAAGGGATAATTCCGCCGTTTTTAATTGAAATAGAAGTATCAGGAATTACCTTTTTTATATTGATTTCTTGTGTTACTCCCAATCCGTTACAGGTGTTACAAGCACCTTTTGGCGAATTGAATGAAAATGTGTTGGGTTCTGGATTTGGATACGCAATTCCTGTGGTAGGACACATTAAATTTCTACTAAAATAACGAGGTAAGTTGGTGTCTAAATCAATCACCATTAAAATATTATTGCCTGCGTACAATGCTGTTTTTATGGTTTCTTCAAGACGTTTTTCATCCGAAGATTTTACAATTAATCGGTCAATAACTACTTCAATATCATGTGTTTTATAACGATCTAAACGCATTCCTTTTACAATTTCTTGTATCTCTCCGTTTACACGAACACGTACAAAACCTTGTTTGGCAGTTTGCTCAAAAAGCTCTCTGTAATGTCCTTTTCTCGATTTGATTAACGGAGCGAGAATGGCAATTTTTTTATCTGCAAAATCAGTAAGAATTAAATTTTTTATTTGTTCGTCGCTATAACTTACCATTTTTTCGTTGGTTTCGTAAGAATATGCGTCCGAAGCACGAGCAAATAGCAAGCGTAAAAAATCGTAAATTTCGGTAATCGTACCCACGGTAGAACGCGGACTTTTATTGGTGGTTTTTTGTTCGATAGAAATAACGGGCGAAAGACCGTCAATTTTATCTACATCGGGTCGTTCTAATCCGCCTAAAAATTGACGAGCATAGGCAGAAAATGTTTCAATATAACGTCGTTGACCTTCGGCGTAAATCGTATCAAAAGCTAACGAAGATTTTCCGCTACCGCTTAAACCCGTAATCACTACGAGTTTTTCGCGCGGAATTTTTACATCAATATTTTTTAAATTGTGTACCCTTGCTCCGTAAACTTCTATGTATTCTTGTTCTTTCAATGATTTATTTTTACCAAAAAAGGCAAAGTTACAGAAATGGATTGAGAATTTAGTTTTAGATTTGCTCTAAAGTTGTATATTTATCAATCTATATAATTTAAGAAAGAATTTATCTTATGAAAAAAAAGAAAAGGAAAATAACAAAAAGAGAGAAATTTAAAATAATGGTTTTTATTGTTTCACTCCTGTTTTTTAAAGAAATACTTTCTGATTGGGAACATTTTAAACAAGGTCTTTTAGGTCTTCCATATCTTTAGTTTATGAAATTCATCCATTCGGTACGGCATTATTTCGAAAAACATGGGTTTGATGTGTCTGCTCGTTTTGCAGATCGTTTAGGGATGCGTGTAACAAATGTGCGGTTGTTTTTTATTTATATATCTTTTGTTACTGTGGGTTTGTCGTTTGGTTTTTACTTAACCTTAGCTTTTTTTTTACGTTTAAAAGATATGATTTACACCAAACGAAGTTCAGTTTTTGACTTATAAATAATGAAAGGATTTAAAAACAAATTATACAGAGCCTTATTTTTTCTTATCCTAATTGTTGTGATAGGAATTGCTGGCTATATGTTTCTTGCCGATTATAATTTTGTAGAAGCTTTGTATATGACCGTCATTACGGTAACAACTGTAGGTTTTGGCGAAGTACATCCCTTAAACCAAGAAGCAAAAATATTTACAATATTCTTAATTTTAACAAGCATTACTATATTTGGTTATGCCGTTTCTATGTTCTCAGAATATTTGGCAAGTGGACAATTTTTACATCATTTAAAACTTAAAAAAGTGCAAAAAACAATTAATAGTTTAAAAGGACATACCATTGTGTGTGGGTACGGTAGAAATGGAAAACAAGCAATTAAGACCTTGAAAAATTACAACCAACAATTTGTAGTGATAGAAAGAAACAAAGACTTGGTTGAAGCCCTAGATATTGATGGTGTTTTAACCGTAAATGGCGATTCTACCATAGACGAAACGCTACTAAAAGCAGGTATTAAAACCGCTTCAAATTTAATAACTACACTTCCTTCGGATGCCGATAATCTATTTGTGGTATTATCTGCAAAACAGCTAAATAATAACTGTAAAATTATAAGTAGAGCTTCTAAAGAAAGCTCGTACAGTAAACTTAAAATTGCAGGAGCAAACAATGTAATTATGCCCGATAAATTAGGAGGAGCTCATATGGCGTCTTTGGTAGTCACGCCTGATGTTGTTGAGTTTGTAGATAGATTAACCTTAGAAGGCGATGGAAATGCTATTGCAAATTTAAGAGAAATATCAGTCAACGATTTACCCAAAAGGTTTTTAAATAAAAGTATTGTCGATTTAGATTTACGAAGAAAAACAGGCTGTAATGTTATCGGATTTAAAACGCCAGAAAACGAATATATTATCAACCCAGAAGCAACGTATAAACTGGTAGAAAACTCTCATTTAATCCTTTTAGGAAGACCTGAACAAATTGCCAAATTAAAAAATTGTTTTAGTTAAAAAATACGCCATTGCGAACATTGCGAAAACTTTGCGTCCTTTGCGGTTAAGAAAAGAAAATGAAAAAAATCCTAATCACAGGCAGTAACGGTTTGTTAGGTCAAACACTATTAAACCTACTTTTAAAAAATAAAGAAGATTACAAGGTCATTGGTTTTTCAAGAGGAGAAAACCGAAGCGGAAGAGAAGATTTTACCTATGTTTCTATTGATATTGCCGATGAAAAACGACTCTATACAGCATTAGAAAAAATTCAACCCGATGCAATTGTACACACCGCAGCAATGACCAATGTAGATGCGTGTGAAGACGATAAAAAAGCCTGCGACATTTTAAATATTGAGGTGGTTCGGTTTTTAGCAGATTATTGTAGCGCATCAAAAACACATCTCATACATATTTCTACCGATTTTATTTTTGATGGAAAAAAAGGGTATTATAAAGAAATCGATGCACCAAATCCGTTGAGTTATTATGGATTATCAAAATTGAAATCAGAAGAAATTTTGACGCAATCTTCTATTAATTATACCATTTTAAGAACCATTTTAGTATATGGATTTGTTTATAAAATGACACGTAATAATATTGTGTTGTGGGTGCGTAAAATGTTGTCCGAAAACAAAGAAATTACCATTGTAAACGATCAATTTAGAATGCCAACGTATGCCGAAGAGTTAGCTTTGGCGTGTAAACTGGCTATCGATAAAAAAGCAACAGGAATTTTTAATATTTCATCAAACACCTTACTAAGCATTTACGAAATAGCACAACAAATAGCCGATGTTTTTGGTTTAGATACATCACTTATCAAACCGATTTCTACAGCAACTTTAAATCAAAAAGCCAAAAGACCCGCAAAAACAGGGTTTGATTTAGAAAAAATAAAAACGGAATTAGGGTTGTATCCAAAGTCTTTTAAAGAAGATTTGTTGAGGTTTAAGGAGAGGTTTAAAGAAAATGGGAGTAGCTTGTATTGAGGCGATTTTTATAGAAAAGCATTTTATTTTACAGCATATTCTTGCACCAAAACTTCAGTTGGAATGTGAAGAGTAAAACTTATTTTGCGTATCATTTCCAAAGTCAGTTTTCGCTTTTTATTCAAAATTTCACTTACTCGACTTTTAAATCCTATAACTTCTGCTAGGTCTTTCTGTTTCATTCCCATTTGTTCCATTCGAAATTTGATTGCTTCAATAGGATCTGGCATTCCGATTGGGAAATTCTTACTTTCATAAGTATCAATTAAAATTGATAAAATTTCAAGTTCATCTCCCTTTTCTGTTCCTTTTTTTACATCGAAAATCAATTCAAGTCTGTTAAGTGCTTGTTGGTAGTCTTTTTCGGTATTTATAGGCTTTATTTCCATAATTTACAATTCGTTAGCATTAATTTTATCATATTCTGTGTGAGTTCCGATAAACAGTACCCAAGATATTTGAAATTCAAAGTTCATTTTAACAATCAACCGATATTTATTTCCTTTAATATTGAAAACTATTTTATTTCCTTTTAAAATACTGGCACTAGGGTATTCCGCTTTTAATAAGTTTATGTTTTTCCAAGAGGCTTTTTCCGTTTCACGATACCAAGCTTTTAATTGTTCTTCACTATCTGCGTGTTTTTCCCAAAATTCTCGTAAAGTTCGTCTTGATATTACTCTCACATTTTATTATTTAATAATACAAATATAATAAAAAGTTCCCAATTCGGTAAATTTTTCTTGATTTTTTATTTTGTTGCTAACAAGTTTTCGTCTTCTTGTTTTTTTTATGGAATGATAAAAAAAGTTGTATAAAGTTCGTAAAAACAAACAACAAAGCCAAATGTATAAATGTATTTAAACAAAAACTCATCTTTAATATCAATCAATTTCTAATTTTTAACGCTTAAAACTTGTTATAAGTGCATTTTTTTAAGATATTGCGGGTTATAAATTCAAAAAACTAACTTAATTTATTATGAAGAAAAAACTTCTCTCATTGCTATTTTTAGCAATACCAATGTTAACATTTGCGCAAGAAAAAGGAATGGATCAAATTATAGATGAAAAATTCGGTGCAGCCACAGGTTGGTTTGTAGAATTTATATTTTATCAAATTCCGTTTACAGACACCATAAAAATTTATTGGGTATTATTTCCGTTAATTTTAGGAGCTACTTATTTTACCTTCTATTTTAATTTCATCAATTTTAAAGGTTTTTTTACCTCTGTAAATATTGTAAGGGGTAAATATGACGATATTGATCATCATGAGTCTATGGAAATGGCGGGAGATTCTACTCCAGGAGGAGACGCAATAGAAACTATTGCTATTGAAGGTCATGAAGGAGAAGTAACACATTTTCAGGCACTAACAGCAGCTTTATCTGCAACCGTAGGTTTGGGTAATATTGCAGGAGTTGCCATTGCAGTGTCTATTGGTGGTGCAGGAGCTACTTTTTGGATGATTGTAGCAGGATTCTTAGGTATGGCTTCAAAATTTGTAGAATGTACCTTAGGTGTAAAATATAGAGATATAGAATCAGATGGTACAGTTTACGGTGGACCAATGTATTACTTAACAAAAGGATTAAAAGCAAAAGGATACGCTAAATTAGGAAAAATATTAGCTGCAGTTTTTGCAGTTTTTGTTATTGGTGGTTCTTTTGGTGGTGGTAACATGTTTCAAGTAAATCAAGCGTTTCAATTAGTAGAGCATATTACAGGTGGTAGCGAATCTTTCTTACACGGAAAAGGATGGTTATTTGGTGTGGTAATTGCTGTTTTAGTTGGGATTGTAATCATTGGAGGAATCAAAAAAATAGCCAAAGTAACTGACAAAATTGTACCTTTTATGGTGGTAATTTATGTAGCAGCTTCTATTTTTGTATTGGTTTCTAAATATGATATGATTGGTGAAGCTTTTATGCAAATTTTTAATGGAGCATTTAGTCCAGAAGGCGTTGCAGGTGGTTTTGTAGGAGTATTAGTACAAGGATTTAGAAGAGCAGCATTTTCTAACGAAGCGGGTGTAGGTTCTGCATCAATTGCGCATTCAGCAGTAAAAACAAAATATCCAGCATCCGAAGGGATGGTAGCTTTATTAGAACCATTTATTGATACCGTTGTAGTGTGTACCATGACAGCGTTAGTATTGGTAATTACAGGAAATGTAGCTGCAGAAAACGCTTCTTTAGATGATGCAGGTGCTATCTTATTAACCTCAGGAGCTTTTGCTTCGGTAATTTCATGGTTCCCATATGTATTAACAGTAGCAGTAGTATTATTTGCTTTCTCAACAATGATTTCTTGGTCTTATTACGGATTTCAAGGTTGGGCATATTTATTTGGTAGAACTAAAAAAATGGAATATACCTATAAAGTATTGTTCTTAGTTTTTGTGGTAATCGGTTCAGCAGCAAAATTAGGTTCTGTAATCGGTTTCTCTGATGCAATGATTTTTGCAATGATGGTGCCTAATATGATTGGTTTGGTAATGCTAGCACCCAAAGTAAAAGAAGAATTAAATAAATATTTATCAGCAATTAAAGGGAAGTAATCCTTTTTAATGATAGATGTCAATTTTAGTGTGCCGATTTTTTCATCGGGATGTAACTTGCCTGCCGTTGGCAGGTTAAGACAGTGTAAAGAATAAAGATAATTCGTAAAATGATAAACTATAAATTCGTGCTAATTTGTGTAATTAGTGATTAAAAAGAATTCGTATGAACTTTCTAAAATCCCATTTCTGGTACAACAAAAGCCAACGAAATGGGATTTTATTTTTAATCATTTTAATAATCGTACTTCAAATACTCTATGTGTACGGTAATTTTTCTTCGGATGAATTGCAAAACACAAAAACACCAGAATTACTCGCTTTTCAACATGAAATAGATAGCTTAAAAGCTGTTGAAATAGAAAAACGAAAACCCAAAATATTTCCGTTCAATCCTAGTTTTATAACTGATTACAAAGGGTATAAATTAGGAATGTCTGTTGCAGAAATAGATCGCTTATTAGCCTTTAGAAAAAAAGGAAAGTATATCAATTCAGTCAAAGAGTTTCAAAGAGTAACAAAAATATCAGATTCATTACTAGCCAAAATAAGTCCCTATTTCAAATTTCCAGATTGGGTCACTAAAAGGAATAATCGTAAAAGAGTATATTCAAATGTTATTTCGAGCGGAGTTGAAAAATCACATTATAATAAAAACAGGTCGTTGAGCGAAGTCAAAACGAGTCGAAGTACGGTTACTGAGCGAATCTTGCCTGTCGGCAGACAGGGTAGGAGTACGGTTACTGAGCGAAGTCGAAGTACCACCGATCTAAACAAAGCAACCGCCAAAGATTTACAAACCATCAGCGGAATCGGTAAATATTTCTCACAAAAAATCATCAAATACAGAGATAGGTTACAGGGGTTTACCTACAAAGAACAGTTGTATGAAGTGTGGAATTTAGACAAAGAAGTTGCCGATAAAGCATTGGCAGTATTTAAAATTGTAGAAAAGCCCGTTATCAAAAAAATAAATGTGAATACGGCAAGCTTTAAAGAAGTACTTAAAATACCTTATATCGATTATGAACTCTGTAAAAAAATCTTCAATTTCAGAGACGAAGTAGCCGAATTGCAATCTATTACAGAATTAAAAAATATTGAAGGATTTCCTGTAGATAAATATGAGAGAATAATCTTATATTTGGAGGCGAAATAAAGTGTCAGTTCGAGTGATTTTCATTTCAACAACGTTGAAAAGAAAATAGTATCGAGATAGCATTAAATTATAATGAACCAGATGTTTTCTCATCGAATTGAAGAACCTTAAATTCAAATAAAACAGATGTCACTTCGAGTGATTTTCGTTCAACAACGTTGAAAGAAAATAGTATCGAGAAGTCTCATAACAACAACAATCTATCTATGAACAGTATGTATTTTACTGAAGAACACGAAGCTTTTCGTGCAAGTTTTAAAGAATTCCTACAAAAAGAAGTCGTTCCTCATATCGAAGGATGGGAAAAAACAGGAAAAATAGACCGTTTTATCTGGCAAAAATTCGGAGAAATGGGCTACTTCGCATTAAACACTCCAGAAGAGTTTGGCGGAATGAATCTCGATTTATTTTACACCGTCATTTTTTTAGAAGAACTACAAAAAATAAATTCTGGCGGATTTGCAGCTGCCATGTGGGCACACCAATATTTAGCCATGACACACCTAAATAAAGAAGGTGATGACCGTATTAAGAAAGAATATCTAACACCAAGTGTTAACGGAGAAAAAATCGGATGTTTATGTATTTCAGAGCCTTTCGGCGGTAGCGATGTTGCAGGAATGCGTACAACTGCTATCAAAAAAGACAACACCTATATTATTAACGGCTCAAAAACATTCATAACTAATGGTGTATATTCCGATTATTTAGTAGTCGCTGCAAAAACAAATCCAGCAGAAAAACATCACGGAATGAGTATTTTTGTCATCGATAGAAATACCAAAGGAATCTCATCTACCAAATTAGATAAATTAGGATGGCGAGCATCAGACACCGCAGAAATTGCATTTGATAATGTGGTAATCCCCGCAGAAAATTTAATGGGAGAAGAAGGAAAAGGCTTTCCGTATATCATGCAACATTTCGCCTTAGAACGGTTGGTCATGGCAATAAATGCACACGCTAGAGCAGAATATGCAATAGATTACACCATAAAATATATGAGCGAGCGTATCGCATTCGGTAAAACCTTAGATACATTCCAAGCATTACGCCATAATATAGCAGAAATGGCAAGCGAAGTAGAAATGTGTAAAGAGTTCAATTACTCCATTGCCAAAAGATTAAATGAAGGTCAATACGTGGTAAAACACGCAAGTATGACCAAGCTGTTATCCACAAAAATGGCAGACAAAGTCATTTACGATTGCCTGCAGCTGTTGGGCGGTTACGGCTATATGGAAGAGTATCCTCTAGCACGTTTATGGCGCGATAGTCGTATCGGTCCCATTGGCGGCGGTACTTCCGAGATTATGAAAGAAATCATTGCTAAAATGATTATCGATAAAAAAGAATACAAAGCAGCTACCTAATATTTGGGCGTTTCCCTTCGGGTCGTGCTTTCCGCTATATCTTTTTTTACAAAAAAAAGGATGCCGCTTCAATCACTAACGCGGGCGTACTTGCCAACAAAAGTAAATTCGCACAGATGTTTTTAAATTTAGTAAGAACTATCATTAAAAAAAATATTTATAGTATCGTTACAATCAAGTATTTTTCCTAAAGCCAAAAGCCAAACAGTCTTGTAATTTTTTTGTAAAAAAAGACTGTAATTCATAAAAAGAATGTATTTTTGCAGTCCAATTTAAAGGACTACATGAAAGGAGGTGCCAACATATGTTAATTATTCCAGTTAAGGAAGGTGAAAATATAGACAGAGCTTTAAAACGTTTCAAACGTAAATTTGATCGTACAAAGACAAAACGAAGCTTACAACAAAGAAAGCAATTCGATAAGCCTTCAGTAGTAAAGAGAGCTCAAAGAATTAAAGCAGCTTACGTTCAAAGATTAAGAACACAAGAAGAAGTAGGTTAGTTATAATCGTACTTTAAAAATATAAAACCTCGTATAGAAATTCTATATGAGGTTTTATATTTTTAAAGTACGATTATAACTAACCTACTTCTTCTTGTGTTCTTAATCTTTGAACGTAAGCTGCTTTAATTCTTTGAGCTCTCTTTACTACTGAAGGCTTATCGAATTGCTTTCTTTGTTGTAAGCT